>JAGMDK010000229.1 GCA_023128695.1 Phycisphaerae bacterium | reverse complement strand
ATCCGAATATTAAGATGTGACAAAGCACTAGTTTCTAGATGTGCCGGCCGAAGAGCCGCGGACTTCAGTCCGCGCGGCTCCGCGCAGGCTAAAGCCTGCGGCTCTTCATAGGTGGTTGCCGCACCCGCGCCACGCCGAGTCTTGCTATAATGTCCGGGGTCGTCAGCGTACGGCGCCGGCTTTTTTCAATTTGGACCGGGAGTATCTTAATGTTCAGCGACACGCGGCTGGTCTTGGCCATTCTCACCACTCTGATCGTCGCAGTCTCGGGCTGCCGACAAGGGGATCGGATGACGCCGACGGAGCAACCCCCTGCCCTGGTGGAAACCGTTGAGGAGCACTGGCCGAACGGGATGCTCCGGGTGCGGAAGGAAGTTGTGAGAGCCGCGGACGGCACGTTCAGCAACCACGGCCGCTACGAATGCTGGTACGACACCGGCCAAAAAGAGTACGAAGGCTTCTACGTCCAGGGCAAGCTTCACGGCGTCGAGACCCGCTGGCACAAGAACGGGCGGAAACAGACCGAGCAGCACTACGAGCACGGCCTGCGCCAAGGCCCGCGCCGCGATTGGGACGACCACGGCCGCCTGCGAAAAGAGGAACACTACCTCGACAACAAACCCCACGGCACCTGGACCATCCGGAAAGAGAACGGCGAGATCAAATGGCGGCAGCGCTTCGACCACGGCGTGCCGTTGCCTTAGCAGTCCGCCGCAAAAGTCCTGTAGCGGCCGGGCTCCGTCCCGGCCGTTGTTCTCGGCGAGTCTTTTCCCGTGTTCTACGGCCGGTACGGAGCCCGGCCGCTACATTTTTGCTGAAGAGCCGCGGGCCTGAAGCCCGCGCGGTCCTTCGCAACCAATTGTAGCCTTCTCACCTTGTCACGTTCCCACGTTCCCACGTTCCCACCCTGTCACGTTCCCACGTTCCCACCCTGTCACGTTCCCACGTTCCCACCCTGTCACGTTCCCACGTTCCCACCCTGTCACGTTCCCACGTTCCCACGTTCTTCAGCCCGCGGCTCATCTTTACAACGCTTCCGTTACATAGTTCCAATAACTATCGCTCAGAGTCAGCAGTTCACTTCCATCTTGCCGTTTTGAGCGATTTTTGATAGTGTGAATTGATCAGGCAAGCCGCATGGCTGCTGATATATAGATAGAGGAGTTGAGAAGCTCTGGATGCCGTGGATCGCAACGGCGTCGTTGCGATCCGGCACGTGATACCCCATAGGTAATCTGTGACCCGCCACTTTCCTACGGTCCGCAACGGACGACCCACCCACAGGAGGAGCACATGAAATCTCGGACTATTCTCCACATCATCGCTGTCACCATCGCTTTTATGCCAATAAGCCTTGGGCTCGCGCAGAGTTCGGACAAGGAGCCGGTCAAGGCTGACGTCGAGTTGAAGGAGGCGGCCTCGCCGCAGGCGGTTGGCCATCTGGAGGTCTCCAGAGATCCGTACATTCCGATGCCCCGCGAGGGACGGGCGACGACCCCTGCCAAGCGCCTGGTCAGCCGCGACGGCTACGTCAGCGTGCAGGTCAACGTCGACGAGTTCGGGAACAACATCGTCGACGACGCTGCTAATGAGCCTACGATCGCCGTCGATCCGACCAATCCACAGATCATGGCGATCGGCTGGCGGCAGTTCGACACGATCACCAGCAATTTCCGCCAGGCCGGCTGGGGTTACACGACCGACGGCGGCCGCAACTGGACCTTCCCCGGCGTGGTCGAGCCGGGCCACTTCCGCTCCGACCCCGTGATGGACTCCGACGCCCAGGGCAACTTCTACTACAACAGCCTCACCAACGAGGGCGGCTATCAGTGCAAAGTCTTCAAGTCCACCGACGGCGGTCAGACCTGGAATGCCGGCGTGTTTGCCCAAGGCGGCGACAAGCAGTGGCAGGAGATCGACAAGACCAACGGCCCCGGCCAAGGCCACATCTACGCCTCCTGGAACTCCTTCTACAGCATCTGCGACGGCCACTTCACCCGCTCGACCGACGGCGGCCAATCGTTTGAACCCTGCACCTATGCCCCCAGCAGCCCGTACTGGGGAACGCTCTCGGTCGGCCCGACCGGCGAGCTGTACCTCTCCGGCCAGGGCTTTATCGTCTGCCGCTCTGACAATGCTCAGAACGCCGGCCAGACGATCACGTGGTCATCCGCCAGCGTCAATCTCGGCGGCAGCATCGTTTTCTCGGCCGGGCCCAATCCCGGCGGCCTGCTCGGTCAGTCCTGGGTCGCGGCCGACTACTCCCAACCCGGCTACGTCTACATGCTTTGCTCGGTCGACCCCGCGGGCTCCGACCCGCTCGATATCATGTTCTCACGCAGCACCGACGGCGGCACGACCTGGAGCGCACCGCTGCGGATCAACGACGACCCGGCCGGCAACAACGCCTGGCAGTGGTTCGGCACCCTGTCCGTCGCGCCCAACGGCCGCATCGACGTCATCTGGCTCGACACGCGCGGCGATCCCGGCGGGTACGATTCCGTGCTCTACTACTCCTTCTCGGACGATTCCGGCACGACCTGGTCGCCGAACGAGGCTCTCAGCCTGTCGTTCGATCCCCACGTCGGCTGGCCGCAGCAGAACAAGCTGGGCGATTACTTCGACATGTGGTCGGACGACATGGGTGCCTGCGTGGCGTACGCCGGTACGTTCAACGGCGAGCAGGACGTCTACTACATCCGCATCGGCGACACCTGCTTCGACGCCGGCACGGTCACGCTGGACCGTCCCAAGTACGCCTGCGAGAGCACCGCCAATCTAATGGTCAACGATTGCGGGCTGAACACCGATGACCTGGTGATCGAAAGCTACTCGATCCCGATCGACTCCGATTCCGAAACCGGCGTCGAGTCCGTCTTGGTTACCGAGACGGCGGCCGATACCGGCGTCTTCGAGGGCGCGATCGACCTGAGCGAAACCAACGCCCCCGGCGTGTTGCTGGTTGCGCCGGACGACACCGTTACGGCAACCTACATCGACGCCGACGACGGCGAAGGCCACTACAACGTGGTCGTCACCGCGACGGCGACCGTGGATTGCACCAGGCCGACGATCAGCAACGTGCAGGCCATCAATGTCGAGCCGCGCAGCGCGGACATCACCTTCGATTGCGACGAGCTAGCCAAGGGAACAGTCTACTACGGGCTGAGCTGTGGCAGTTTGACCGAGACCGCCACCAGCGGCTTCGCGATGTCGCCCGTCGTGGCGCTTTCAGGGCTCCAGGACAACATGACGTATTTCTACGCCGTCGAGGCCGAGGACGAAGCCGGCAATGTCTCCTACGACGACAACGGCGGCGTGTGCTATACCTTCACGACGCCCGAGGTGCCGGATTTCTTCACCGAGCAGGACCCCGGCGATCTGGACGACCTCAAGCTCATCTTCGTGCCCAACGGCTCGAACGACTTCTACATGGGCTGTGTCGAGGACATCACCGCGCTGCCGACCGACCCGACCGGCGGCACCGCCATCAGCCTCAGCGATGATGATTCCGAACTGATTAGCTTCAGCGGGACGGCCTGGCTCTACGGGGTCAGCTACAGCTCATGCTATGTCG
>JAGMDK010000228.1 GCA_023128695.1 Phycisphaerae bacterium | reverse complement strand
TTCGCCTACTCCGGCTGGAACATCGACGACATCGAGATTTGGGGCCTGTTGGCGACGCCGCCGATCTGTTTCGGGGACGCGAACTGCGACGGCGAGATAAGCTGGCGGGACATCGATTATTTCGTGGCGGCGATGAACGACAACGTGGCCGCCTGGGTCGCGATGTTCGCGCCCGGCGAGCCGACCTGCCCGTTCGAGAACAACGACGTCAACGGCGACGGCACGGTCAACTGGCGTGACATCGATCCGTTCGTTGCGCTGATGAATACGACCTGCCCGTAAATCTGTAGCGGCCGGGCTCTGTACCGGCCGTCGAGAGAAGGGTGGCCCGTGGGAGGGTGCCCCGTCCCGTTTCGCCGGGCCGGCGAACGGGGCAGGGGACTGATTGGAGACGGCACGATGGGTGGCACGGCTGTGTCAGCCGTGGTATTCACGGCCGACACGGCCGTGCCACACACGGTATTCACGGCCGACACGGCCGTGCCACACATCGGCGGAGGGCACCCCCAATTATTTTACATAGCCGACGGAGCAGCATTTTAGTTGACATCCTTGCCCGAACCGATAAAGTGCTACATGGGGGTGAGGTGAGTGCGCTCAGTACTCTGACCGAATAGGAATGCCGATGTTGACACGCGGGGTTGAAACGTGAGTGATGTACGTCTGGGCAGCGGCGCCGTTGGTGCCGCGGTCGGCGAGGTCATCCCGTCTGCACGTTTCAGCGGACCGCGTCCCGCCTTAGCCGGCCTGCCCTCCCCTGGTGTGATTCTACGCCCATGAGGAAACCCTCCCAATGTTGAAGGTGATTCTGCCCGACGGCTCCGTCGTCGAACAGCCCGCTGGTGCCACCGTCGCCGATGTGTTGGCGGCGATTTCGCCCAAACTGGCGCGGAAGGCGGTCGCCGCCGAGGTGGACGGCCGGGTGGTGGAACTCAACACGCCACTGGCGGGCCCAGAGGTGAAGCTCCGGGCTCTGATGCTCAACGACCCGAAAGGCCTCGAAGTCGCTCGTCATAGCTGTGCCCACGTGCTGGCCGAGGCGATCTGCTCCCTCTGGCCCCAGACCAAGCTGGCCTATGGGCCGCCGATCGAGAATGGTTTTTATTACGACATCGAGCTCGATCACAGCCTCTCGCCCGAGGATTTCGAGCGGATCGAGGCCAAGATGGCCCAAATCGTGAAGCAGGACCGGCCCTTCACGCGGTATGAAATGCCCCGCGACGAGGCCATGGCCAAGCTGCGCGAGGAAGATAACCCCTACAAGATCGACAACGCCGAACGGGCCAGCGGCGATACTCTGACTTTCTATGTCACCGGCGAGTCCGGTTCGGGCTGTTTCGAGGACTTGTGCCGCGGGCCGCACGTGCCGAGCACCGGCCGCGTCGGGGTCTTCAAGGTCATGCGGGTGGCCGGCGCTTATTGGCACGGCGACTCCAGCCGGCAAATGCTCCAGCGGGTCTACGGCACGACCTTTGCGGACAAAAAAGCGCTCAAAGCACATCTCCGGCAGCTCGAAGAGGCTCGCAAGCGCGATCATCGCCGCCTCGGTCAGGATTTGGGGCTGTTCACGCTCGACCCGATGGTCGGGCCGGGACTGGTGTTGTGGAAGCCGCGCGGGGCGGTGATTCGCCGGGTACTCGAGCAATTCATTCTGGAGGAGTTGCTCCGTAGCGGCTATCAGCCGGTATACACCCCGCAGATCGGCAAGCTCGATTTGTATCGGACGAGCGGGCACTTTCCGTATTACAAGGAAAGCCAGTTCCCGCCGCTGTTCGAGAGCGACGTCGCCCGCAAGCTGAACGATCTGTGGGAAGCGACGGCGGCTCGCGGCGACGCGGACGGTTTCAGCCCGGACGAAGAGCGGCTCATCGCCGAGATCGAGCGCCTGGACAGCCGGGTCGCGGCCAAGCTGGTCGAACGGAAATTCCAGCCGGGTCCCGGGATGGGTGCGCATAATCAGCAGGTCATCCGCGAGCAGTTGGCCGAGGGCGACGGCTACCTGCTGCGGCCGATGAATTGCCCACATCATGTCCGCATATATTCCTCGGAGCCGCGGAGCTACCGCGATCTGCCCGTCCGCATGTGCGAATTCGGGCAGGTCTATCGCTACGAGCAATCCGGCGAGGTCAGCGGCATGACCCGCGTTCGCGGTTTCTGCCAGGATGATGCTCACATTTTCTGCACGCCGGAGCAATTGCCGGCTGAGATCAACGATTGCATTCGGCTCTCGGAGCTGGTGCTGGGCGCGATCGGGCTGAACGACTACCGGGTGCGGGTCGGGCTGCGGAACCAGGACAGCGGCAAGTACATCGGCGACGATGCAATTTGGGACACCGCCGAGGCTGCCTTGCGAGCGACGGTCAAGGCGTCGGGCATGAACTACTGCGAAGAGACCGGCGAGGCTGCTTTTTACGGCCCGAAGGTGGACTTTATCGTCAAGGACGCGATCGGCCGCGAATGGCAGTTAGGCACCGTGCAGGTGGATTACAACCTGCCGCAGCGCTTTGGGTTGACCTATGTCGGCGACGACAATACTGAACATCAGCCGGTGATGGTGCACCGGGCCCTGTTCGGCAGCATCGAACGTTTTGTGGGGATTCTGATCGAGCATTTCGCCGGTGCCTTTCCGCTGTGGCTGGCGCCGGTCCAGGCGCGGGTCTGCTCGATCAGCGCGAAGTCGGCCGATTACGCCCGGCAGGTTTACGAGACCTGTCGCGAGGCCGGTCTGCGGGTGGAGCTGGACGCCGGTGACGAGCGGATCGGAGCCAAGATCCGCACGGCGACGCTGATGAAAATCCCGTACATATTGGTCGTCGGCGAGCAGGAGGCTGCCGACGACACGGTGAACGTGCGCACGCGTGAGGGCAAGCAGTACGGCAACTATCATTTGCCCGAGTTTCTGGCGGCGTGTGCGGAAGAAATCAAGAACCGGGGCGACAAAACGCCCGGCGCAGCCGACCAGACTGTGTCTACATAACGTAGCGTTCGGCCGCCGGTCGAGCGCCGCTGGAAAGGATGGTGAAGCCCATCAATCAGAACCTGCGTTGCAACGAGCAGATCCGCATTTCGCCGGTCCGTCTGATCGGCGAGAACAACGAGCAGATTGGCATTCTCACCAATTACGAAGCGCTCAAGATGGCCCGCGAGGCAGGGCTGGATCTGGTCGAGGTGGCCCCGAACGTGCGGCCGCCCGTCTGTCGCCTCATCAACTACGGGCGCTGGAAGTACAACCAGAAAAAGAACATCAAGAAGCACCACGAACTGCAACTGAAAGAAGTGCGCCTGCGCCCGAAAACCGATCCGCACGACCGCGAGATCAAGGTCAAGCGCGCCGTCAAGTTCCTCAAGCAGGGGCACAAGGTCCAGTTCACGATGGTCTTCCGCGGCCGCGAGCAGGCCCACCGCGATATCGGATACAATATTTTCAGCGAAATCGTTGAGGAGTTCGGCGAGCGTGTGAAAGTCGAGCGCTCGCCCGGGATGGAAGGCCGCCGCATGATCATGATCCTCGCTCCCGTCAAGGGTGCTTTTGACGAAGAGGAAACGCTGGTAGAGGCCCAGGCCGCCGAGTTGGAAACCCCGGCCCGGTTATAGCGGCACGAACTTGCCGGATCGCTGAAACAGCCGCTCTGCATTCTCGGTATCTCGTGACTCGGAGCGAGAATGCCTGAAGAACAGGCTATCCTGCTGGAATTGGTCGTGATCGTCGTCCTGGGCGGCGGGGCGCAGTGGCTGGCTTGGCAGTTGCGGCTGCCATCCATCCTGCTGCTGCTGCTGTTTGGGTTCCTGGCGGGCCCCGTGGCACGCGAGCTGCTCCCCGGGACCTCGTTCGGCTTGGACCCGAACCCCCTCTTCGGCGGACTGCTGCTGCCCCTGGTCTCGCTCTCCGTGGCGGTGATCCTCTTCGAGGGCGGCCTCACGCTCAACTTCCGCGAGTTGCGCGCCACGGGGCATGTCGTCCGCAACCTCGTCACCGTCGGGGCCCTGACTACCTGGCTGATCTGCTCCGCGGCGGCCTGTCTGCTCCTGGGGCTGGACCTGCGAGTGTCCATTCTGATCGGCGCGGTCCTGATCGTGACAGGCCCCACGGTAATCATGCCGCTGCTGCGACACGTGCGTCCCACAGGCGCTGTCGGCCCGGTCCTCAAGTGGGAGGGGATCGTCATCGACCCGCTCGGAGCCCTGGTGACCGTGCTGGCGTTTGAGGTGCTCTTCGCCCACCCGCATTTGCAGGCCCCGCTGCACGTACTGGTCGCCGTGCTGAAAACGGTGGTCGTGGGCGGTGGCCTGGGCCTCGCTGCCGCCGGGCTGCTGACGCTCGCGGTGGCCCGCTACTGGGTGCCGGAGTTCCTGCATAACGTCGTGGCCATGTTTCTGGTGTGCGGCGTGTTCGTGCTGTCCAACCGAGTCCAGGCCGAAGGCGGCCTCCTGTCAGTGACCGTTATGGGCATCGCCTTGGCGAACCAGCGTTACGCGGACATGAAGCATATCCGCGAATTCAAGGAAAACCTGCGGGTCTTCCTGATCTCCGCCCTGTTCATCCTGCTCGCCGCCCGGTTGCGTCTGGACGACCTCCGCGGGCTCGGCCCGGGCAGCCTGCTTTTCGTCGCCGTGCTGATCTTCGTGGCCCGTCCCCTGGGGGTGGCGGTTGCGACCCTCCGCTCCAAATTGACCTGGCGGGAAAGACTGTTCCTGGCGTGGATGGCACCGCGCGGGATCGTGGCGGCGGCGGTGGCTTCGGTTTTCGCCATCCAACTCGAGCACGCGGCCGAGGCCGCCGAAGCCGCGGGGCTCTCTGAGCGGGCCGAGCTGCTCGCGGATCACGCCGGCGTACTCATTCCGTTGACCTTCATCACGATCGTCGGCACGGTCCTGGTCTACGGAATCACCGCCGCGCTCGTGGCTCAGCGTCTCGGCCTGGCCGAGGCGAAACCGCAAGGCGTGCTGATCGTCGGAGCACATCGGCTGGCCCGCGAGATCGGGCGTGTGCTCCAGGAGCACAAGTTCCGCGTCCTGCTGGTCGACACCAACCGCGGCGAAACCGCGGCCGCCAAAATGGCCGCCCTGCCGACCTTCCACGGCAGCATCGTCGGCGAGGAAACGCTGGAAGAGCTCGACCTCGGCGGCCTCGGCCGTTTGTTAGCCCTGACCCCCAACGACGAAGTGAACGTCCTGGCCGTGCAGCGCTTTGCCCCCATCTTCGGCCGGGCCTCGGTCTACCAGTTGCCCCCGCGCGCAGGGGCCGCGGGGCGCGTGGCAATGGACAAACACCTGGCCGGGCGGTGGCTGTTCGGCACCGCGGCGACGAGTGAGCACCTCCGCCGACAGCTTGACGCCGGGGCGGTCATCAAAGCCACCAGGCTGACCGAATCGTTCGATTACCGCTCCTTCGGCATGATGTACGGCCCCGACGCGGTCCCTCTGTTCACCATCACCGAGGCTGGCGGGCTGAACATCCGCACGGCCGAAGAGTCGTCCGAGCCCAAGCCGGGGCAGACGCTGATCAGTCTGGTGTTTGACAAGCCGGCGACCGTCGCGATTAGCCTTCCCCGCCGGGCAGGTCCTGAAGCACTTCCTTGATGGACGAACGGTTGAAGCGCATCTTGGTGTTGCTGGTCTCATCGACTTTGAGGACCACTTCGTTGTCGCGGACGTCGACCACGGTCCCGATGACGCCGCCGACGGTCTGCACGCGGTCGTTGCGCTTGAGCGCGTTGAGCATCGCCTCGTACTTGCGGCGTTCCTTGCTCTTGCCGCGTGACATGATGAACCAGAACACGCCGATCATCAGGATCAGGGGAATGATCGGGTTGTTGAACATGCTGCCGCCGCCGGAGCCGGTCCCTTGCGTTGTGGGGGGCGTGGTCGAGTCTGCCTCGGCCAATAGAGCAAAGATGTCGATCATTCGTCTTCCTTCATTTGTCGGGCCGCCGGGCCGGCTTCGAACGCCCGCCGCCAGGCGGCGAATTCGCCCGCGGCGATGGCGTCGCGCATCCGCCGCATGAGCGACTGATAGAAGCGGATATTATGCAACGAAACGAGCGTCGCTCCAAGTACCTCGGCCGACATGATTAAATGCCGCAGATAGCCGCGCGTGAAATTCCGGCAGGTGTAGCAGTCGCAGGCCGGGTCCAGCGGCTCGGTCGAGAGCTTGTGGCACGCGTTCCGCAGCCGTAGCGTCCCGGCACTGGTGAACGCGTAACCCTTGCGGCCGTTCCGCGTGGGCAGGACACAGTCGAACTGATCCACCCCGGCCGCCACCGCGATCACGAGGTCGCGCGGCATTCCCACGCCCATCAGATAGCGGGGCCGATCCGCCGGCAGTTCACGCGTAAACTCGTCGAGAAAGGCGTGCATCCGCTCCGGCGGCTCGCCGACCGAGAGCCCGCCCAGGGCGTAGCCGTCGAAACCGATTTCGGCCAGTTGTTCGAGGCATGTTCGGCGTAACGCCATGTCCAGCCCGCCTTGCACGATGCCGTAGAGAGCCTGATCCGCACGCCGGTGGGCGGCGCGGCTGCGGCGGGCCCACGACACCGTTCGGCGGACCGCTTCGTGGACCGTCCCCGCCTCGGCCGGGAGCGAGGGGCACTCGTCGAACGCCATGATGATGTCCGCGCCGAGTTGGTTCTGGATCTGGATCGACGATTCGGGCGTCAGGTGCACGAGGTCGCCGTCAATGTGCGAACGAAACGTGACGCCCTCGTCGTCGATTCGCCGCAACTCCGCGAGCGAAAACACTTGAAACCCGCCGCTGTCGGTGAGTATCGGACCGTCCCAGTTCATGAACCGGTGCAGGCCGCCCAGTTGCGCGACCACCTCCGCCCCGGGCCGCAGCAGCAGGTGGTACGTGTTCGCCAGCACAGCTTGCGTGCCCGTCTCGGCAAGTTGCCGCGGCGACAGACCCTTCACCGCGGCCCGGGTCCCCACGGGCATGAACGCCGGCGTATCGATCGCGCCATGCGGCGTGCGCAGCACCCCCCGCCGCGCGCCCCCGCATTCCTCAAGCACCTCGAAGGAAAAGCTCTGCGTCACGCATGACCTCACACTTGCTTGGCTGCGTTGATAATACCAGATAGAGCATATCAGTCCGCCGCAAAAGTCGTGTAGCGTCCGGGCTCTGTCCCGGACGCTACATTTTCGGCCGAAGCCGACTTTTGCGGCGGACTGCTAAATAACCGTGCGCGATTGTGAAACAACGAAGAGCCGCGGGCTTCAGCCCGCGCGGTCATACGACATCCGAGCTGTCGCGAGATTGCGCACGGTGATTTAGTGCTCTGTCAAACGTCAATTGACAGGCAGGGCAGGCGAACGGTAAGGCGGCTCAGCGGGAGCGCGAGTGAACGGGAGGGCGAGGCTCCTGCCGAGCCAGGGGCGTCGCGGATGAGTGGGAGGGCGAGGCTCCTGCCGAGCCAGCGGCGCCGCGGATGAGTGGGAGGGCGAGGCTCCTGCCGAGCCAGGGGCGTCGCGGCTCAGCGGGAGCTTCGCCCTCCCTTCCATGGCGCTACCCAACAATCAAGGGCTGACAGAGCACAAGTTTCTAGTTTCTAGTCTCTAGTCTCTAGTCTCTAGAAACCCTTTCTCCCGCTGCCATTTGATCGCGCGGGGGATGCCCGCGGTCAGCGGGGTCTGGGGGTTGTAGCCGAGAAGCTGCCGGGCTTTGCTGATGTCGGCCACGTAGCGGGTGACTTCGCCCGCGCGTGACGGTTCATATCGGGCGATCGGCTCCTTACCCAACGCGAGTGAGATCAGGTTGACCAGGTCCATCAGCGTGGCGCCCTGCCCGCAGGCGAGGTTGACGGTTTCCCGTTTGATTTTGCCCGCCGCGATCGCGTCGATGGCCCGCGCCATGCCGTCGGCGCAGTCGTCCACCCAGGTGAAATCCAGCACCTTCTCGCGTCCGTAGACCACGATCGGCCGGCCCTCCGCGATCCGCTTGATGAACAGCGGAATCACGCGCTCCAGCCGTTCGATGTCGCAATCGTAGCGCCCGTATACGTTACTGAAACGGAAGACCAGACAGGGCAGGTCGTAGCACTCGGCGTAGGAGTAGATGAAGGCCTCCCCGGCGATCTTCGAGGCGCTGTAGGGGCTCTCGGCGACCACGAAATCCGCCTGCGACTCGTCCGTGACGTGCCGGTGGATGTCGCCGTAGACCTCGCGCGAGCTGCCGAAGATGAACGGCGTGCGATGTTGGCGGGCATATTCGAGTGCTCGGAAGGCGGTATCGACGTTCTCCAGAGCCCGCTCGGGGTGTTCCACCAATTCAAAGACCTTGGCGTGCGCGGCCAAGTGGACCACGACGTCGAATTTTCCCTCGACGGGCAGCACTCCGGGTTTGCCTTTGTACAGGTTGCACTCGACCGTGGGGATACGGTCGGTCCAGGTATTTGCCCGCCAATCGAGGCCCACGACTTCGTCGCCGCGTTCGAGCAGCCGAAGGCCGAGGTTGGTGCCGATTTGCCCGCTCGAGCCCGTAATCAGGATGCGCATAATCGCTCCGCGTGTCTGAGTGACGCTACTAGTAAGCGGTCTTTGTACCGTGAACGGCCCCGGATCGTCAACGCGGCTCCGGGGCGGGAAACCGAAAACAGCGTGCGATTCGTGTGATACTCTATAATAAGGCCTCGTATTCAGACCGATATTCTTTTAGTCGGGTCAAGAGCTCATGACGGTCGGGGTGCGGCCCGCCCCGGTCAACGCGAGGACGTGCTATTGGAAGAGAACGCCCCCCATCGCGCGCAAACTGCGGGCGGACGCCGGCTCCTACGGCTTCGCGGTGATTACCGAAGAGGCGAAGCACGTGCAGGCCCTGGTTGCCCTCGTTGTTCCTCCCGCGCGGCTGCGCCCCGCTTTGTACGACCTGATTCACCTTTGCCTGGCGGCGCGCCCCGCGACTTGTGCTGAGGATGACCCGCTGTTAGATGTCGCCGAGGACTCCCCGCCCCTGTAAACGTCCATCTTTGATGTGGGGTGCATGACAGTTTTGGCGGG
>JAGMDK010000227.1 GCA_023128695.1 Phycisphaerae bacterium | reverse complement strand
GCGCCAGTTCGGTCTGCGAAAGACCGCGCGGGCTGAAGCCCGCGGCTCTTCAGCGGCGCATAATCGCGCACGGTCATTTACGGGCAGGTCGTGTTCATCAGCGCGACCAGCGGGTCGATGTCACGCCAATTGACCGTGCCGTCCGCGTTGACGTCGTTGTTCGAGAAGTCGCACGTCGGCGCGCCGGGCGCGAACATGTCCTCCCAGGCCGCGATGTCGTCGTTCATCGCCGCGACAAAGAAGTCGATGTCCGGCCAGCCGATGGCACCATCGCAGTTGGAATCGCCGGGACAGACGGGCGGCGTGCAGGGGTTCGGGTAGCAGCCGATTCCCGCGCCCAGCCACGTGCCGGAGCAGTCGGCCTGCGTGGTGACTATACAGGTTCCGTCGGGCAGGCAGCAGGCTCCGGACGGCTGCGGACAAGGGTTCGGAGAGCAGTCGGTCCCATCACCGAAATAACTGCCCGTGCAGTCCTCCTGGAGTTCCACCGTACAGGAGCCGTCGGGCTGGCAGCACGCGCCGGTCGGCGGGCCGACGACCAGCCCCCAAATCTCGACGTCATCGATATTCCAGCCGCAGTACTGCCAGGCGGTGTCGGTGATGCCCATCGTCCAGCGCAGGTAGACGGTGTCCTCGCCGTCAGCCCAATCGGAGATGTCGAATTCTTGCGGCGACCAGGCATAGTCCGTGGTCTCGAATGTGTTTTCCCAGACGGTGTCCCAGGACGAACCGTTGGTGCTGATGCGGAGATAGGCGTGGTCGTAGGTGGGTGATTCCACGCCGAGCCAACGCCGGAATTTCAGCGTGACCACCTGTAGTTCGCTGCAATCGATCGGAGCGGTGGTGAGGTGACGTTCCGGGAGGTTGTTTTCATAGTCGCCGTTGAGGTTATAGCCATAGACGTTGTTGCCGGTGTACCCGCTGGTGGGGTCCGGACCGCCGTACTGGCCGCCGCCGCCGTTCGGTTGGCCGTAGGCCCAGAGACCCTCGGTGGACCAGCCGGGATTAGTGCTCATGTCCCAGACATAGACGGGCTGCGGCCCGCCGACGGTCAGGATGACGTTGCGCGTGGTGTCGCCGTCGTGGGTGGTGGTGTTGATGAAGTTCAGGATATCGGTGTGCTCACCGACGCCGAGCGAGTTGGCGTTATCGTTTATCTCGACGGTGACCTGCGTGCTCGCGTAGCCGGGCAGGTAGCCGGAGGTATTGGTCAATGTGATCCAGTCCTCGTTCTTGGTGGCCAGGTAGTTGAAGCCGGTATCTTCGAGGTTTTCGAGCGTATATATCATGGTGGTCGGCGAGAACGGTCCCCCGGGATCGCCGGACGACGCGAAATCACTCGTCGGCGTGACCTTGAGACCGTGGATGCAAATGCACACGCCCAGGGGATTGGCCAGGGCCGTTTGAAGACCGGAGTGGTTCGCCCCGGTACCGCTGTTTTCGCCGCTGCTGATGCCGCAGCCGCCGTGGGTGTGAATCCCGATCGCGTGGTCGGTTTCCTCGAGGATGACCGGCGAGCCGGAATTGCCGCCGGTGGTGTCCGTCTGGTACTGCACGAGCGTTCCGCTGGAGGTAACGAAGGGCCCGACATGGGTCTTCTGGACCTGGTTCCAAGTGGGCGAAACGGGTGAATCGACGGTGCCGTAGCCGGTGATGCGGATGCTCTGCCCGGACACAGGCGGCGGCGTATCAAGAATGAACCAGTTGCCTTGAGCCTCGGCGGGCGTCAGCCCGGTATTGGAGTTCGCGAAGCAGCCGAAGTAGGCCCAATCATTGCCGGTGCCTTGTCCGCCGTTGCTTTGGATCGAGGACTGGTCGATGGGGTATTGGTCCTCGGGCGGGGGGTGATTTTTACTGCCGTCGGGATCGGAGAGCGGCACGTTGAACTCGACCGTGTCGCGGGTGGGGATGCAGTGCCCGGCGGTCAGGAAGCAGTGGTTGCAGTCGTCGATCATCCAGGTGGAGCAGCCGCCGGGTTCGAGGCGTCCGGCCCGGGCGTCGTAGGACAAGACGCGATCGTCGGTGGGGCCGCAGATGGAACGATCCCCCTCGCCGATTTCGTCGATGTAGACCTCCGACATTTTCAGGAGGTTCGGGCCGGTGCCGGGATACGCGATCAGGTCGATTGTAACGGTACCGCCGTTGAAGTACGCGGATGTTTTCCGCCACTGGGCGATGTGGACCGCGTTGGCGTACTGGTAGGCGCCGTCATGTTGCGAGGTGATGAGCAGGTACGATTCGGTGCCGGAGCCGACCTCGCCCATGAGTTGAATGTCCTCGAACTTGAGCCGCAGCCAGGGTGCGTCGGGAATATGGATGGTGGTTGAGTAGACCACATCCGGCCCCTCGCCGGTGTTTTCCACCGGCCCGGAATCGACCCGCACCGGGGCGGTCACCAGTTCGACATCGACGGCCTGCGCGCCGGCTGGGAGGGGTGTTCCCAATAGAACCAGTGAGACTACCAACAGACCTGCGAATGATGGAAACAGATTTGTACGCATAGCTTGCCTTTCACATTTATGAGAGAAATCCAATCCACAGCGCTCGCCGCAACTTGAGCGTATGATTTCGGGTCAATTGACGCAAGCTTTTTCTTTCTGGGGCGGGGTATCTTCAGGGGACTACGCACCCTTTTCATGCTGGTGCGAGATTTCAATCTCGCACACGCCGGTGAACAGTAGCGCCGTTTGCAGAGAGAAAATCGTGAACCCACGTTGGGACAACGTGGGCCACCCGGCAGGCCGAGGAAGGATTCTTGCACCAAAGATGCAAGCTTTTCGCCTTGACTCCCCGCCCCAATCTGCTACCCTCCGATAAACGGGACGGTTGGAGATCACATCCCTTCCGCCACTCCCTGTCCTTGCCAGAGGAGGCGGTGATGCTGCGAGCGACGACAACCATCGGATTCTCAAGGCCCTCGGCTGGGTCGCGGGTGCGAGAATCCTTTCTCGCACCAGCGTCTTTGGATAAGAACGTGCGCGTTGAGGACACGGCTGACACAGCCGTGCCACGCTGGGAAAAGCTTGTCAGGTGGCATGCGGCATATTGGAGCAACACGAGCAGCCGAATGGCGGCTGCCGGTTTAGCCGTCCCGCGCTTCGGATAGCGCGGGCAGAAACAAAGGAGGAAAGGTCATGAAAAAGTGGAGCAAGGTCGTTTGTATCTGGGGTGGTCTGCTGATCTGCACAGCCGCCCTCCAGGCAGATGAGAGGTGGACGACGTCAAATGAGTTGACCAGCCAGAAGAGCGAAATGGGCACACCTCAGCAGACTGATACGCCGGTGTGTGAGACTGGATATGCACCCTTCGAAGTTTATATCAATACGGATTACTTTCCCGAGGAGACCACCTGGAAAATCGTCGAGCACCCCTCGATGACCATCGTGGCCTCCGGTGGTCCCTATGACCTTCCAGTCACAGAGTATTACGACTGGTTTTGCGTGCCAGAAACAGGTTGCTATCACTTCGTCATCCAGGATTCTTACGGCGACGGATTCAGCTACCCATACGGGAGCTATGATGTGTACTACGATGGCACCCCCGTCGGCTCGGGTAGCTGGTTCTGGTTCTTCGAGGAGTGGGTTTACTGCATCGGCAGTTGTCCGCCGGACTGCGGCCTGACCCAGGCCTGCTGCGTCGGCAACATCTGCTACGACGTTGAAAACCAAGCCGAGTGCGACGCGCTGGCCGGCGTCTATTATGCCGATAACATGTGCAGCAGCTTCGTCTGCCCGCAGTCCTGCCCGCCGGACACGATCTGGGGCCAGGTCACGGACGATTGCAGAGGCTCCTGGTCGGCGGCGACGAGCGGGAGGGGTGCTGGCGGCCCGCCGGTTGGCTTCTGGTACCGCGTGTTCGAGAACTTCCCCGAGTTGGCTTGCGAGATTGACGACATCCACTGGTGGGGTCTGTTGCTCCACTACGACGCCGGCTGGCTTGACTGTGCCAATCCCGCGGTGGTGCCGTTCTTGATCCAGTTCTGGGCGGACGTCGCCGGGATGCCGGACTACCAGGGCACGCCGGTCTGCACGTATGGCCCGCTCTTCCCGAACTACACTGCGCTCGGCGCGGCCTGCGGCGGCCACCCGTTGTTCTACTTCTGGGTCGATCCGCTTAGCCCCCCGTGCTTCATGCTCAGCGGCGGTTGGGTGTCGATCGAGTCGACGAACAACTACCCCGACCCGGATTGCGTCTTCCACTGGATGAGCGCCGGCGGCGGCGTGTCGATGCAGTGGGAGGTTTATAGTGTGGATCCGCCGGCGGACACCGGCCGCGACCGCGGCCTCTGCCTGACCGGTCCTTGCTCGGGCCAGACCGGGGCCTGCTGCTACGAAGACGGCTCCTGTGTGCCGGACATGACGCAGGCCGATTGCGACGCGTCGGGCGGTTCCTCCTGGATTGAGGGTGACGACTGTGATCCGAATAACTGCCCGCAGCCGTATGTGCCGGAGTGCCCCCCCAACACGATCTGGGGCCAGCCGTCAATGAGCTGCCTGGATCACTGGGCGGCCGCGACCAGTGCTGTATTCCCAGGCGGCGACCCCGAGTACGTGGTGTACGAGAACTTCGCCGGTCTGCCCTGCGAGGTCCTCGACATGCACTGGTGGGGCTTCGTGCTCCGCTTCGACGGCGGTTGGTTTGCTTGCCCCGACCCGCTCGGCATGGCCTACAGGATCAAGTTCTACCAGGACAACGGCGGCGTGCCGGGCACCGAGGTGTGCACGTACGACGTGGTTCCGACCCCGGTCCTGGTCGACGTCTGCTCGGATGTGTATCCGCAGTATGAGTTCGATGTTGATCTCCCTCTGCCCTGTTTCATCACTGACGGCTGGATTTCGATCCAGAGCCAGGAAGACTTCAGCAACGAGTGTGTCTTCCGCTGGTTCAGCAACTTCTCCGGCGACGGGGACTCGTTGCAGGAAGATGTGAACACGGGAGAAATGTGGAGCACCGGCCATGACCGCGCTGTGTGCCTGACCGGCCCGCCGCCCAGGGGTGCTTGTTGCCTGCCGCCCGGGAATTGTGTGGACGACCTCACGATGGAGGAATGTGAAGAGCAGGGTGGTCAGTACATGGGCGATGATACCATCTGCGTCGATGTATATTGCCAACCGCAATGCCCACAAGATGCTCTCTGGGGTCAGCCGGCGCACGGCTGCTGGGAGGCGTGGACAACGCTGATCAGTGACGCCCGGCTGAACCGGCTAGTGTACGAAAACTTCTCCGACCTGGCCGGCAACGTTTGTGATATCCACTGGTGGGGACAAAGTCTCTATTGGGATACTGGCGAAGCGTGCGACCCCGTGGGGATGATGTTCTACATTACGTTCTATCCTGATGATGGCACGGGTCTACCCGACTATACGAACCCGCTCTACACCTACATAAACATCTTGCCGAGCATCACTCTGGTTGACAACGATTGTGCAGACGGTCCGCTTTGGTACTTCGAAGCCGACCTCACTCCGTGCTGTGCGATCACCAACGGCTGGGTTTCGATTTGGAGCACCTCGAGTTCCTGCGTGTTCCACTGGTTCAGCAGCCCCACCGGCGACGGCCGTTCACTCCAGTGGCAGGGAACATGGCCGCCCGAGGAGTTCGATTTCGACCTGGCCGTATGCCTAACCACGCCCGTCGGCGCGTGCTGCCATCACGACCGGTCGTGTGAAGTTACCTGGGAAGCCAACTGCACTGGAGACTACCTCGGCGACGGCACCGACTGCGGACCCCCGGACCCCTGCGTGTACGGAGCCTGTTGCGTTGGGGAGTCGTGCACCATCACGTTGGAAGTCAACTGCACAGGCACCTGGCTTGGTCCGGCTTTTGACTGCGAACCGATTAATCCCTGCTTGCTGGGGGCCTGTT
>JAGMDK010000226.1 GCA_023128695.1 Phycisphaerae bacterium | reverse complement strand
ACATCGTCGACCAGGGCTCGACGGTGAACAAGCCGGACATCCTGGCGGTGACCGCCGCCCTCAAGCTGGCCTGCCAGCGGCGGGTCACGCCCATTGCGGATTTGGGATTGCGGATTGCGGATTTCAGGGAAGCCAAGGCGGCGGCTTGAGGAGCGTAAGGCCCCGTGGACCAGGACGAGATGAAAGATCGAACCAAGGCGTTTGCCTTGCGGACCATTCGCCTGACAGAGTCGCTTCCGACGACGGGCGCGGCCGGCGTGATCGGAAAGCAGTTGCTTCGTAGCGGCACGTCTGTCGGCGCGAATTACCGGGCGGCTTGCCGGGCAAAGTCTTCGGCGGACTTCGTGTCCAAGCTGGGCACGGTTGAGGAGGAAGCGGACGAGTGCGTGTATTGGATGGAACTGCTCATTGGGGCCGAGTTGGTCAAGCAAGACCAGTTGTCTCCGTTGATGCAGGAAGCCCATGAGCTGGCGGCGATCGTGGTGGCGTCGATCAAGACAGCGAGGTCCCGACGGTGAAGTGTCTTGGTGTTATTCCGCAATCCGAAATCCGCAATCCCAAATGGGATGGCGAGGGCCTCTACTTCGTGGCCGACGCCGGCGGCGAGACCAAGGTACCCACCGTCCAGAAGAACAAGCCCTCGCAGCTCGTCTTCCTGGTCCCGAACTTGGCGGCGGGCACGTACCACGTGGAGGTCCGGGCCAGAATGGGCACCGGCACATCAGCCCGCGAACTGCGTATCGGACGTTTGGACTCGGCCCTGACGGTCCTGCCGACGTAGGGCACATGTGGCACAGGCGTCTCGCCTGTGGGTCAGCCAGAGCCACCGCCGGTCCGAAAACGGGTTTTCGGACGTTCGGCCACGGCAAAATAGGCAATCTGGGCAAGTTGTGAGGTGAAATGGCCCCCGGAAAAACCGTTTCCAAGCTGAGATCGACTCCCGCGCCTTACTTGGCGCAGGCACCCGCACCCAAGCTGGGAGTCAGCGTCGACCTCAACAGGGATCGGGACCGCGTAAGCAGCTTACTCGGTCCCGATCCCGTGCTTACTCGGTCCCGACCTCACCGAGACTCGGTCCCGACCTCAGTGAGATGCGGAGCCGACTCCAGTTAACCTGGGACCGAATCCAACTTGACGATCGACGATTGAAGACTGTTGCGGTCATCGCCTAGCGGGTTCTCCCATCACGCAGTCCGTATTGGGGCGTAGGCCATGCTATGGGTGTATAATGGTGTGGGACCAAGCGGCCGACGGCCCATTTGGCGGGCCGCGCAGAGCAGATGAGCCGCAATGACCGAGACGACGTTACCGTCGTGTCGCGTTCAAGGCTTTTATTGCAGAGGAACGTGCGAAGATGAAAACGAGAAACGTAACGCCCCCAGCCTTCGATTGCGGACTCGGGATGTGCCCAAGCATCCATGAGACGGATCGTAATACCTACCTGATCGTCGGGAAGCCAATTCCCCAGAGCGATTCCCATATCGATCACAGCAACGATGAAGTCGTGGTTGAAGTGCCGCGTGCGCTGCTCGACAGTTGGCGATGCTCCGCTCCCTCACAGAATCTCTACCCATAGGACCGAGTATGCCTGCTACGTTCGAGTATGCGGTTGCTGCAGCAACGCTGCTGCTCTTTGCGGTCATCGCCCTTCGTGAAGTTCGCCGCGTCAAGTCGCCCCGCGATTATTTCCATGACTCCCGATTGCGGCCAGCCGTCTGGAGCTACGCAGCCGCGAATATCTCACTGGGCACGGGATTGGCTTATGCCCTGAGCGGTGGCCAACAGCTCGGCTTCTGGATGTTGCTCCCGCCCGCAGGTCTTCTTGCCGGGTATCTGACTCTTGCGTGGCTATGCTCGCGCATGGGGCAATCAACGTTGAAGGCCCCCGATGTGCTACGGGGCTTCGCGGAAGAAATCGCACAGGATACAGGGAGGGCGAGCATACTCGCACCAACCCTCGTGCTCTCACTGTCATTGGTCTTTTCCATCGCGCTAGCGTTTGAGCTCTTCATATCGTCCCGGCTGCTATGTAGCGTCCTTCTCGGGCAATCTGGACTGTGGTGGACACTGTGTACGTCTTGGGTCGTGTTCGCCTTTGTACTCGTGTGGTGTACCGCGTCCGGGATTCGCGGTGTTTATGCTACCGATCGGCTGCAGCTTATTGGCACGTTCGTCCTTGTGATTCTGGTTCTGGTTGTGGCCGTTTCCACAGGCTTCACCCGAACCCCGCCTGCTCTCCAACTTGACGACCACAGTGCTCTGCCCTCATGGGCGGTCATCGGGGCAGTCGCCAGCGCCGCGGTTATGGCTTTTGCCACCCAGTTTTATAACATCCTAAACTGGGGCGCCATCTCCCAGATTGAGGAACGCGTCGCGGTTGCCCGGATGCTGAGACGTGTCGGGATCGTGACGTTCACAGCAATCCTGGGGATTGTGATCGCAGGCGCTACATATCGACCAGACGGAGCCGCCCTCGGGGACCCCTTGAGTTCCCTGCTCAGCGATTATCATGCGGCACGCGCGAACAGCCGGGCTCTATCGTGGATTCTTCCGGTGTTTGTTCTCCCGGGGCTGCTCGCAGTGCTGTTTTCGACTCTGGATTCTCTCGTCATCAACACAACACGTTTCATCTACGACCTCTTTCCAGGGCGCTCCTCAAAGAGCGAGCTTGGCTCGGACGAAAAGGCCGATGGACTAAGAAAGGCTCGACAGCTTACCGTAGCTGTTTACGCCGTTGTGTTTATCATGCTAACCGCCATGCACTTCCTGACACCCAACTACTTCCGGCTTCTTCTTTCGGTATTCGCCGGCGCACCGGCATTCGCACCTCTACTTGCTGCCATCCTGTTCCTGCAACAACGCGGCCGATCGCTCGCAGTCTTCTCCAATAAGATCATTGCCATCTACGGAGCCATCTTCGTTGTCGGCACCTGCGTGGGGTGGACGGCTCTTGCGGCAGGTAAACCGTGGGCCGAGCGCGTGGGGTTGTGGGTATTTTGCGTGTCTCTCGTGTTCTCGCTGTTCTTGGGAATCATCGCTCACGGCCGACGGAAACCTGTAACGAGTGGAGGCTTGTGAATGGCTGACGATCATCTGGCGAAGAAGAAGGGTAGCGCTCTCGTCTTCTGGCTTATTGTCGGCGGTGTTGTATTGTTCGTGTTGATTGCCTTCGCGGGCTATGTGGTAGGTCTCCGTGCGTACTCGATTTCCGCAGAGGAGTACACGGCTGCTAACCAGAAGTGGTCGTTTCTTGGCACTGTCGGTGATTCGTTCGGCGTGATCAACGCATTTTTCAGCGGGTCTGCGTTGATCGGCGTTGTGGTCGCCCTTATCTACCAAAGGCGTGAGTTGAGACACCAACTGGACGAATTGAGGGAATCGGTCGAGAACCAGGGTAAACAGCTGCATTACACAGCGCAAGCCCAGCACTTGAAGACGTGTAGGGAGCTTGTGCTGCTTGGCCTAGGGGACGACAGATTTACGTCCTGGATGGGAAACGCAACTTGGAACCACAAGGATCGTTTCATTCAGTTGTGGATCAACCACTATTTCCTTGCTTGGCAAGCGCACGATCGGAAGTTGTGCAGTGGTGAGTACTGGCAAGCGATGAAGAAGGAGATAAAGGACTTATTTCAGCATGGCGACACGCAAACGTGGTGGGCTTCACACAAGGCACCGCATTATACGCCGCAGTATGTCAACGTTATTGATACTCTGATAGCTGATAACAACGCCGGGGACCACTGCTCTTGAGCAGTGCGTTCGCGAGGTGACGGTTCCGCCCAGAGCACTGCTGACCCTTCGGCTGCGTCGTACGCGTCCCGAGCATTGCCGACAGCCGTTCCGAACACTTCTCGTGCAAGCTCGCCAGAGCCGTGGGTTATCCAGCTTGGTATGTGGGCGTCGACTGGTCGCGTCCCGGAGTAGGTCCCGGACTTTGGTGGGCAAGCTCCTGAACCGGGGCCCTGTCCTTTGGTAGATCACTGTCGCCCTGTGGTCTGCCGCAAGCAGCCGTCGTCGTCGGGTTCTCACTGAACGCGGGACCCGACGATGATGGCTTAGGCAGACTGCCAACGCGGCTGCGGCTGTGCCGCCGCCCCCCTGCCGGTAATGCCTGAGTCAGAGGGTTTTTACCTTACCACCAGAGAACTTTGAGCGTCAAACAGCGAGAAGAGCGTTAGCTGCCGGCTTTCGGCTGCGGCTGGTTTGCGTGCTTGCTTTTTCCTCATTCTGAGTCCTCTCGCAAAAAGGTTGGCCCGGTTTCCTTCGCCGGAAGCTGAGGGAACCAGGCCAACCGCCGAGAGGACGGCCATATCACCCGTCACGCTGGAGGCACGTAGAGCCGGATGCGTGGAGACACGCTTGTCCGGTTCGAGGGAGGCTCCTGTAAGTAAAGCTCGTCAACGAGTCAATCTACAGGTTCTATCCCATGGTCCACGCGGGAACGTGGGCGATCGGGACAGACTGAGCTTCGGCTCAGCCGCAGTGCTCGAAGTGGGTGACGCTGCTGATGCAGCTAATCCCCCCAGGGGGTTCGGACCACAGCCATTTCGGCGAATCGGGTGAGAGTCCCGTCAGGTTCGTTCAACCTTGGCCGTCGTGGGGAGCTTGCGTGCGGCGACGTACGCAACCGGGCGGATGACAACGCTCGGCGATCGGCCGAAATAGCCGACGGTGAATAGCTCAACCATGAAAGGGGCGTCAAGCCCTTGGCGGTGAATGCAGTCGGAGACGGTGCCGAACCGCGTTAGAAAGACCTTGGCTGGTGGGTAAGGGGAAGCTTCTAGGTTCTGCCCCCAGAAATCGTGCGCCTGCGGCGCGCGGAGACTATGCCGGAGCGGGAGCCCCGGACATACGGCCATTTGGTCAAGCGACGTGACCGGCTGCGTGAAGAGTATTGCTAACCGAGGAAGGACTTGGGCTGCCGGGGTGATGCTCGGTGCCTGCTGTGTCAGGCAGGTGATTCAAACGCCCAAGTCTGGGAGTGTGCCGCAAGTAGAAGCGCGCGGGAGCGCGACGGTGTCCGCTGCAAGGCAGTGGCGGCCCGTTCGGGTGCTTACGGGTGGTGCCGGGCATGAAACCGACGACGAAAGCGGCGACGTGCGTTTTCTCATGTTGATGATGCGGCCGGCTGGGCGGACGGGGGTGAGAATCCCCGTCTGCCCCGGGCCGGCTCCTCGGGAGAGGTTCGAAGCAGCGGTCAGACGAGACCGGCTCGGGAGGGCCGGCGTCGTCTGAAGGTAATTCTGGCGGTGAACAGGGACGGTGCGTCCGCTGTTCGCCGGGGTTTTGTGCAGCGCTACTCCTATGAATTAGGGCGCTGCAAATAAGGAATCTAGCCGTACGACGGCGACGATTCCCGATGGAGGTAACGAGACATGGTTTGATGGTTTGCCGGCCCGTGCGCGTCGAGGCGAGACCGTACACGGCCGCTGAGGTTTCATCGGAAGGTCAGCAAGGGCTTTCGAGGATTGTGCCCATGAACAATCCTCATCACTTCAACAAACGGAGGGAAAGATGATGTATCGAAATATAGCAACCTCAGAGGCTGGATTCGTCCAGCAGTTGGCGGTCGGGTACGTGAATCACGGATACTGGTTCTACGTGACCGGCTGCGTTCCGGATCAAAAGCAACCCGAACTGATCGACCAAAAGCTGATCGAGAAGTACGACATCGCCGTCTCAAAATGGACCCGGGCGCGCCGTAAGCGGCAGGGCCTGGCAAACGTTCACTACCTGCGACACGAGGAGTTCTTCGTGCTCATCGCCACGAAGGGCGTGCATCGGATCTTCGAAGAAGAACGAACAGTCATTCGGGACGTTCGCCGAGAGCCCATCCACTTCGCCGGATACAGCATCGGGTACAAGCTCGGAGCGGATGGCAAGTGGCACGCATCAGTGCGAATCCACCCGGTCGAGTACAAGCTGCTGAAGGACTACTGCCTGGAGTTTGCAGCCCGGCGGTCCGTCATCCAACTCGCCGAGGAGTTTCAGCGACTGCCATTCGAGCCGTACGCGCCAGTCCGTCGACAGCTTCTCTGCATCCTCCGCGCGGTGAACATAGCTCGAAAAAAGGCCGGATTTATGGCCGTCGATCATGTGGCCTTACGGCTGAGAAGACACGTTGTCAGGCCGTTCGCCGAAATTCGCGGCGAGCACGGGGACCTGGGGCAGGTAGTGCCGCGCGCGTCTGTTAGCGGGTTTCGAGAGGCAGTCCGATGAGCGATCAGGCGGCCGTCCAAGCTGCTCACCTAAACGACAGTTGATTCCGTGGCGTATCTGTCCGAGAATCAAAGCATGAGTAAGAAGGGACGTCGAATGTCCCCGGAGCAACGCCGGCGGGTGATGTCGAGCATTCGCAAGACGGACACGAAACCCGAGTTGGTGCTACGGTCCGCGCTTTGGGCGGCTGGTTTGCGGGGATGGCGGTGCCACGTTCGCATGGTCGGAACGCCGGATGTCGTTTTTACGCGCTGGAAGTTGGCAGTGTTTGTTGATGGTGTGTGGTGGCACGGCCACCCGGACTATCTGCCGAACGGTCGACGTGGACCGTATTGGGATCAGAAGATTGCGGGCAACGTTGAACGCGACCACGAGGTCACGCGTCAGCTTGAAGAAACTGGCTGGGTCGTTTTGAGGTTCTGGGATATCGATGTTCTCGCGAATCCAGCCAAGGCCGCGGAAGATGTCAAGCGGAAGGTCCAGAAGCTCCGCCGGCTCGACAACCTCTCCCCTACTGAAGAGCCACCGAGAGGAACAGTTTGCCGAGTGTAAATCAGCGAGGTGCAATCAAAGCAGCGAAGAGACTGCCTGGTGCGAGCCAGCCTGATAGATCCAGCTTGGGCGTGTGCGTCAAGTCCGCGCGAAAGACCACGTTAGTGACCTCTTCCGGAGTCGGGATCTCAACTGACGGAGTGTCCGCTACGTCGAAGAAACGGATCGAATCGATCGCTGATCATGCCAATCCGAGGCAGGTTTGGTGCAACTCGCCCGAAGGTGGCAGCGTACTTGGATCAACTGGCTCAGCAAGACTCAAGTCAGAACGAAACTGGATTTGCGAGACGCCGCGTGGGCAGTTCGGCGACGGGCGCGGAATGTCTACAGCGCGGTAGAACGCCAGGGACTCGACGGCGAGATCCCAATCGAACGCTGATGCTCGCCCTGCAGAGAGGTCTTCACCAAGAGACTCGACGCAGACACGCTCGATCTTCAAGCGGGTATCAGAGCTTGAAGCCGCATCGCTCACGCGATCCCACAAATCCCCAAGCGTGATTCCATTGGTTTGGTCCTCAACATGAACCGAGGCAATGAGAACGGACGCCCCGCTCGGTGGATAGACTTGCTCGAAGCTGAATACATGATCACGTGATCGAGTGGACGACGACTTTACCTCCAGTCGCTCATTGTCCCGACTGAAGTCGAAGCGCTCCGCGGGATTGCTGTGCCAGGTATCGATCATCATGGGCGGATCGCTCGCGGCCAGGATGACAAACAACTCAGCCCAAAGGCCGCGTATCGTCTGCGCACGAGGGCGTCGCACAAGGCGGAACAGAGCAACAAGACGATCGACAAGTTCTGTCAGATCCCTCGCCTTCACGTGGCGATCCAACCCTATGAGCGCTCCAGCGATCGTACGCAAGAAGCAGGCCTGAACTTCAGCGTCCGTGCTGAGACATTGGATAATCGAGTACCTTGCGACTGCTGCGTCGCCGTCCGGACGAGTGAGCCGGCACCGAACATTGTGCTCTACTCTCAAGTTCTCGAGGCCGACCGTCAGAGGGCGGTCAGTTCCTTGCCCGCCGTGAACAGCAACAAGCACCGCGGGC
>JAGMDK010000225.1 GCA_023128695.1 Phycisphaerae bacterium | reverse complement strand
CTTGCCCATGTGCCATTGCGTTCTATCCGGGATCGGCGCGGTGTTGAATGCCGCCGCGCCAGCCGAATCCGACCTTGGCGTCGAGAGTTGCTGGAAGATTGTGATCAAATCGTCCATGAGCAGCCGTCCTTTCAATCGCCGCCTTGCGGCTGGACGACCACATCCTGCAGCACTTCGGGAGCCATCCAGATAGCCGCGAACTTCACATCGGCTTCGACAAGCGGACTATCGGCACGGGCGCCTTCCCTCAGTGTGACCGTATGCAGTTGAACGGTTACGGGCGCATCGTGTAGCCGGCGATCACCGGGATACACGTGCCCTCGTGCATCGGGGTGTGCACCTTGGAAGAGTTCTCTGATCCGCCCGTCTCGCAACTGTCGTCGCGTCTCGACGTTTGGTCGCATTTGATACACCGTACAAACGGCATCCGGATCTATGCCCAGGTAGCTACTGATCATGGTGAGCGCCGCGGTCCATCGCTGACTGTCTTCGAAGTCGCGGGTCTGAAGGGCGATCAAGAGTTCGTCATATACTGCACCAAGAGGCACCTCGCGCGCAACCAAATGTTGTTGGTGATCCGTACGATCCGGATGTCCCTCGTCGGCCGCGAATCGGGCGGCGTAGCGACCCACAAAGGCCTCGACCGTATCGCGATTCTGGGCGACATCCGCCTCCTGTGGGCTCGATGGTACGCACCAGCCGTGAGTGAAGGTCGGACGAGCGTAATCAATATCGATCACGGACTGTCGTGTTGGTCGCAATCTTCGATCGAGCAGGAAGACGCGACGGAACTCCGACAGCGGTCGACCTGTTTCGATGTGTTGAATCAGTCGAGTGCGCACATCTTCTTCGTGTTGCACATACCTCAGGTACAAATCAGAAACCGTGGCTTCAAGGAACACGCGGCAATACCCAAGGTACTGCCGTTTGTAACCGAGGAACCTCGCGCGCTGCTGGATTGTATCGGCATTACCAACTCCGGGCCCACGCGGCATATAGGTCACGGTCAGCCCTTCGACAGTGAAGCCTCGATCGAGCACCTGCCCACCGATCAGGATCCACGAGTAGTTTCGATTCCAGTGGATGTCGCGGTTGGCTTGCGGCAGTGAGTTGAGCAATCGCACATACGTTTCGCGGATCGCCTCGAGCAATTGGGCCGCGATCGCGCCAAACTCCTCCAGGTCATCGACCGTCGCAGCGAGGTCGGCATGTGCCACCTGGAATTGCTCGAGTAGTTGCTGGCAGTCGGGATCACTCGCTGGAAGTGCCAGTAGTTCGCTCCAGCGTGTGCGAATCGTCTGAACCCACGTGTGATACTGCGAGTGGCCGATCGTTCTGTGAGTTGGATGAACCATCATCGACCGGTTTCGAGGTCGAAGGTCTCTTCGGATGAGACCCGATGCGACGCCTACGAAGAAGAACTGCAGCGCGCGGATGAGGCTGTCAGGAGGCTCATGCAGCGGATGATCGGCAGTCGGTATTTCGTTGGGCGGAATGTCCGCAACGTAGGGCGAGCCTGCGGCAAAGAACGTTGTGCCACCCACGTAGTCGGGGCCCGGCTCTAGTACGACAGGGAAGTCGGGGGAGAGCACATCGATGAGGTTGATCAGGAGCGGTGCCTGAGGAGTCGCGGTGTATTGCAGGAAGGTGTGGTGCGGCAGCAAAGCGCGCAGTTGGCGTAGCCGCCGGTAAGTGGTGCTCAATTGGCCACCACGACTACGAACCAAGTTGTTGAGGCTCGCCTGGTCCGCCTCATCGTCTATGACGAGAGTGGGGACGTGAACGGCCTCGCCGAGTTCCCGGATTACGGCATTGAGAGCGCGAAGGCGTGTGTGATTCTTCTTGAGCGTGATGAGGACGGTTCGACGGTGTCGCTCGGGGACAGTCTCGTCTCTCGCCCCAGCCAGAACGTCGCGAATGCGCGGCACGTCATCGAGGCTCGGTTCGAAGAATTCCGCCCATCGGCTGAATGGAGTCTCCTCCACGCCGAGATCGCACAGCAGCCTGCCATAGGATTGCCTGGAAAGGGGACTCGTCATGCCGGCAATGACGATGATGATTCTAAATCTATTGTCGCTTGCGAGAGCGGCCACTGTCGTGAAAGAGAGTGTCTTGCCGCTCTGGACGTAGCCAACGACCAAGCCGGTCCCATCACCGTCGGCCTCGTTGGGGCTGGTACACTGAGAGAGAATCTCACGGGAACTCTGGAGGACGGCATGTTGGCTGTTCTCGTCACTTAGGGTTCGTGCGACCGTGGCGGTGGCCTCCTCCCCAATGACGGGATCCCACCCTTGAGCTTCATCGCTTAGCTCACCGAGGACTTCGATATGTTCGGCGTCGGACATCACTGCCGCCCTTTCTACACACGTGATAGAGCCAGTGTAAGGATCTTGTTGAGCTTCATTCGTATGGCACCGGCTTGTCGAACACCACCATCACGCGACACCTTCTCTGCAAGTCCGAGAGCCGCGGCCACGCGCAAGACCGGCTCGATCTTTTCCCGGTCGGCTCCTACGAATCGCTCCATGAACGGATGGGGCAAAGATAATCGCAGACCCAACAGCTCTCTTTCCTCGGCGTCCTCGTCCGCCACGACGGCGTCGCTGATCTCAAGCCAATCGCCGACCGCCGGGTCATCACTCAATTCCAGAACAATACGCCAGCGCCGATTCTCAAAGCTGAGGTCAATCACCCGCCGCGAAGCGAGATCGGCCTCGTGTAACTCTTGTGGTGGATCGATGTCGGTCGGCTCACTTGCCGCACTCTCGATCGCTTCGACACCATGCCGCTCAAGTGACTGCCCGGTGCGCTCTGAGGCGGTCTCGGCCGCTTGTCGCAGTGCCTGCCGGGCCGGTCGTACTCGATAGTTGCGCGCCTGGCGAATGAGCGGCATTGCTGGATCGTTGATCCGCTCCCGGAGCAACTCAAGGAATGGCTCCTCGTTCTCGTCCCACCTGAAGCCGTCCTTCGTATGAGCGATCTCGAATCCTTCGAGATGCAACTCCCCGAACAGACGCTGGTATACGAAGTCATTCGGCGTGCCAAAGATGGCTTGCGGTCGATACTTCTCGTCACCGCTACCCTCAATCAGACGGTTGCGACGGAACAAGGAGAATCCTGCGTACTTCGTGCTCCCCTCCCGCCGAAGCGCAGCAAAGCCCGTCGCTCGGAGTCCGCGACCAAAATCAAAATCATCGAGCGTGATCCGCCACTCAACGGGATCGCCGGTCGGATCGTTGTTCTGGTCATACGCAGGCGCGACCAGGACATCTGGCTCCGCGTACAGCAACTCCTCACCGTTGAACCGCAGAACCACCAAGCCCTCCCGTGTGTACACGCGGTAGATGTCCGCGAGATGCTCCTTGATCTTGCCGACAGTCCGCCCGATAGGTGTGTTGTGAAGCTGCAAGAGTTGGATCTCGGTGAAGTGTGCCTCCAGCGGCGCATCTGTCGCAACTACGTCCAACTCTTCTATCTCGTCATGCACGATTCGTTCAATGTCGAATGTCACCTGGCGCTGCAAGGCTTCGCCGATGGCCGATGTTCGGACCTGCCATGACGGCGAAAACCAGCATGCAGCACTCTTCATGCCCATCCCGAACTCGGCGAGTCCGGTTCGATCTGGAGGCACCTGAGCGGGGCGAAAGGCTCTTGCGTAATCCCGTTCTCGAATGCCGGCAGCGTTGTCACGGACGATGAGCCGTCCACCATCATTCTGGTCGAGTTCAATATCCACCCGCAGGACGAACTGGCCTCCGTGAAGTCCGCACAACTCGTCGCGATTTGTCAGGAAGCTCTGGATGGAATTGTCAACGAACTCGGCGAGCGCGAACCATGGTCGGTAGTTGAGGTGCCGTAAAACCGACAGGACACTCACCCCTGGGCGAATGTTGACGCGATTGCCTGTCCTTGAAGTAGCCATCTGTTCTCCTGGGTCGTTCCCTCGGCTCCTTATGATTGGCGAGCACCATTGCGCACTGACGCTAAAGGACGTAAGCGTGAGCGCCGTTGTGGCCTAGGCGAAGGCAGGAGGGCCCGTGCAATAAACTCTACAACATCAGCGTTAACTGCATTCCCTAGAGCTTTGAATGCACGCGTTGGTGCTTCCGGCAGGTGTGTGAGATCGCGCAAACTCTGGATCTCGGCACACTCGCGAGGCGTCATGTATCGGCGTTCCCAAGCGATGATCGGCACCTGTGTCGTCGTCATCGCAACTAGAGAAGGTGCGGTCGTAGGGCGCTTGACCCGCACGCCAGAGGCGCGGAACTGAATCACGTATTTCCAGATATCGCGTACTTCACCCTTGCAGTTCCACTCGAACTTCTGGAGACTCGGGGGGAACTTGAGTATGCGGGGGAGCCACTGGTCGATCCAATGCTTGTTCTCGTCGTAGAGGGCGCGGTTCTGGGCAATAAACTGGATCTTCCAATCCGGGAAACGACGTTCGCGAGTACGGGCGTAGGATGGAAGCGCCAACATCCGTTCAGATGGTGGCACATAGTTAAGCGGTACGCCGTGGGCGCCGTGATACCTGCACAGCGCTCGCGTGCCGAAAGCATGGGGTGTTTGTGTCTCGTACGGATATGTCGCGCCAAACTCCATCGACCAGATTGGGAATGAGGGTAGTTCTTCCTTCTTGGGGAAGCGGCGTATAAACGCCTGCCAGGCCCGAAGACACTCTGTGACCTGCCGAGAAAGGGGACGCGCGTCATCAGGTCGCTCGTCAAGCGCGGTTACAATCGAGGTGGGCGTTTTGGTTCTAGCAGGCCAAGCAAAGCCGTTGAGCCCGTTACGCGAGCCAGCGATGTAGATTCGTTCACGGACCTGCGGGATCCCAAACTGGTGAGGCGAGAGCTTGTGCTCGGAGATATCGTATCCAGCGCGACGGAGGGCCCTTCGCATTGAATACCATGTGTCTCCATCGTCATGTCTCGACAGATTCGGCACGTTTTCGAGAAGGAGAAAACGCGGCTTGCAGTGCCGCAGGATCTTCAGCACGTAACCGAAGAGGTCGCCCCACTTGGGACAACTCCGTCCGTGCTGCGAGCCGGCTTTGGAGAACGGTTGGCAAGGGAATCCCGCGCAAAGGATCTGGTGGGCAGGGATCGTGTCTACCTGGACGGTGCGAATATCTCCAGTTGGGTGGATACCGAAATTCTTCTCATATAGGTCACGGAGACGGTCATCGAGTTCGGATGCGAAGACGCATTCGTGACCCAGTCGCGATAGTGCTAAGTGAAAGCCACCTAGCCCCGCAAACAAATCGATGAACTTCATCCTTCCACCCGTAACGCTCCCTGCCACCACAATCCGTAGGCGATGCGCAGGACTCGGCGTTCTCGGCCGGTTGATACAGCGCAAGGTGTAGGATTATGAATAGCGCCTGTGCCACAGTCAGAACAGATCATCTAACGCGGCCTCCTTCTCTGCCACTGATGGCTGAACGTATCGCCAAATGTACCGCTCGGAGCTTTGTCCGGAAAGTTCCATCGCGTATTGCACACCGTGCTTCTCGGCCGCACGCCGGAGACACGTGTGCCGGAGTACGTGTGCATGTAAGTGAATCTTGTCGTCTTCAGCCAACCGCGCGTTCGCCTGGCTGGCGATCGCCTTGAGTGCCGCGTCGACGTTCTGCCGAGCGAGACGGTTGCCCGTGCGTGACTGAAACAGCGGACCCGGGTCGCGCCCGCGCTCGTCGTCGAGGTACGCGTCGAGGGCTTCGCGAGCCTCGCCGGCGACGAACACCGCCCGCGAGACCTTCCGGCCCTTGCGCTTCACATTGTGGAAGTGCTTGCCCTGGTACTGGTCAAGGTCGAGTGACAGCAGTTCCGACACGCGCAGCCCGGTGCGGAGCAACACCTGGAAGATCGCGTGATCGCGAAGCGGATGCTGATTGCGCCGGCGCTTCAGGTGAACGAGTTGCTCAGAGGCGGCTTTGAGCCGCGTGATGTCGATGTCACGCAGGCCCTTCCACTCCGGGTCATCGACGTTGAGGTCTGGCACTCGCTCCGTCGGATTGCCGGCCAAGAAGGGACGTTTCCGGTGAATCCACCGGGCGCAGTGACGCAGCGTGGCCAGCACCCGGTTGATGGTCGTCGGGCTTCGCTTCTCCCGGTGGAGCTGCTTGACGAAGTCGCCGGTGATCGACCGGGTCCACTGGTCGGGATGGTCGGCGCCGATCGCCGTGACGAAATAATCAAGGAAGGCCTGAAGATCCCGGGTTTTGGCCCGAATGGTGTTCTCGGCGTTGGCGCCGGCCTCCAGTTCCATGTAGAGGCTGAACCAGGCCGCCAGGCTGTCCCGCTCGCGTGCGGGAACGAGCTCGTGCGATGGTCTGAGAAGTGCTATCTCGCTCTCGAACATGCCCAGAATCGTATCCTCGTCTCTTATGTCACGCAAATAATCGGATTCTCAGCCCTCCGAAGGCCCAGATCTCGAGCCCAAAGGAGCTCGTGGCGTGACATAAGGTACATTATGACATGGAGATACGGCTGTAAACCCCCAACCGCAGACCTGGGGCTAAGGGGGCTGCCTCCCGCCCCACCATCCGCCTATGCAACGTCGTCGCCGCTCCCCGTCATAACCCTCCTGAGTGATTCGTCACGGACATGCTGAATACGGGTAGACGACTGAAGCCAACTCTCGGTCGTGCGTCCACGAGCGGGCGTACGGCCGGGAGTCTGGTGGTGCGAACACGGTTGATTGAATGCTCTTACGCAAGAAAGGAAATAACTCATGCAGAATCTGACACGTGCACACGACGAACTCTTCCGCCGAGGGCCGGACGAACGGTTCAAGACGTTCGACGACCTCTGGCGGTGTTGCCGTGATGTCAAGGAAGGATCAACAGACCGCTGGCACCCGCCGGCAGGAATCGGAGTCGAGCCGCATGGCGGCCGGCTCCGGCTGACGCTGGCGGACGAAGGCATATTCCAGTTGAACGACTGGAGCTTCTCGCAGTTGTGCTCACTTGCCGGCGCAAGCAAGGAAACGGTGAACAAGCTCACGCCTGACACCGCCAGTCTCGTCTTCACCGAGATGATGCCACGTGGGTCCAAACCGCTGCAAGTGTTTACCCGCTCCAACGGGTCGGGTGACATGGTTCGTTCGATCCACGGCGCGAGCTACACGAGGTTGTTCGACGTGGACCTGCTTTCCATGGTTCGCGAGTTCGCGACTGATTTCCAGCCGCCGCAGGAGGCGGCGCCGTTTGAAGGCGACGCCGAGGCGCCCGCCGAGAGCGCATCGGACACACCATCCGATCGCTCTTCCGGCGGCGGTGGCACCGGCCTGTACCGCGGGGAGCAGGACATGTTCTGCTTCCTGATCGACCCGGTCGGATGGGCGGAAATCAACGGCGAGGCTTTCGCGCCTGGGTTCTTCCTCTGGAACTCCGAGGTTGGAAAGCGTTCCGTGGGCGTTCAGACGTTCTGGTTCCAGGCAGTATGCCAGAACCATATCGTCTGGGACGCCGTGGAAGTCGGCGAGTTCAGCCGCAAGCACACGGCCAATGTCCACGAGGCGTTCGACGAGATCCGGCGGATCATCGAACGGCTGGCCGCCAGGCGCGACGAGCGCCGGGACGGATTCGTTCGCGTGATCAAGAAGGCCATGGAGACCAGGGTTGGCAAGAGCGCGGACGAAATCGTCAAGATGCTCAGCCAGAAGGGCATAACACGTTCCCTGGCCAAGCAGGCGCTTGAATTCGCGAAGCGAGACGGCGCATTCACTATCTTCTCGCTGGTTGACGCTCTAACCCGTATCTCTGGTCAGTGCAAGTACGCCGGCGACCGCGCGGACGTGGATGCCAAGGCATCCTCATTGCTTGCTCTCGCGGTCTGACGGTTCCGGCGACACATGTCGCCGTTCGGTTGTTACGAGGCTCACGCACCACCGAGCCTCCCTCTTGCATTTGTGTTCGGATGCCGACCGGCCCCAGCGCGCGACGCCAGTTCGAACGCGGTTTGATTAAGAACCGAAAAGTGTGCTAGGTTCGGGTATGGATGAATTGAAGCTACCAGCAATCTGCTTTCACTGCCGCCGACGATTGTCGCCAGGCTCGCTCTACCACCGTTGGCCACAATACATGCTGTGGTTCGTACAGGTAGTCCTGACAAGCATCGTCATCGGCGCGTACTTCGGCCTGTAAATGGCTTTGCCTACCCTCGGCCGCCGGCAATAACGCGCACTTTGCCAATCGAGATTAGAAAGAGGCGTTTGCCAAGGCCGGGGAGCGCAGAGCTATTTGTAGTCTGAGGTGGCGAGCGGAGAATCGCGTCGGCCATCGCCGCAGGGCGGCCGGCATACCCGTGCAGCCCCAGCGACGACAGGCGACGCTCGACACGTGAATCACGTCCGTGTCGTGCTCTGCTCCCGCGCTTCAGGCTCCGTGGTCCGCTGGACCGCTCGTTTCGTCGTTGTTCGCCGGTTTGTCTTGCGCCGCTTCGGCTTGGGTTCCTGAGTCGTCAACTCGGTCGCGGCTGCACCGTGTCCGTTCGTCATCGCTAACCTCGCTTTCTTTCGTGCCAAGAAGGAACGCCGCTCGCGTGTAGTAGTTCCGCAACGTGTCTCGCGAGCCAGCCCAGTAAAGCAGTCCGACCGCGAGAATCCCGCAGTCCAATGGGTCCAGTTCGGTCACGCATCGTCCGGAGGCCGCCAGGCGGGCCGCAACGAGCCAGAGCATCGCGACCAGCATGTTCGCGTAGAACTGGTAGTAGCGGTAATGGTTCTCCACCAGCGCCTCGAAGGCCCCGAGCCGCTCCTGCAGCTTTGAATCGTCCCACGCCGGCCTGTTGATGCCGGTCCAATGGTGCAGGCTGTCGATGACAGCCCAGCGAATCGTGCTCGCCGTCAGGCCGGCGGCTACCGAGGCGAGGGTGACGTACAGGAAGCCGCCCACCGTGGCGGAGTTGCCTGCGGTCACCGACGACGCGACGAGCCAGCCCCGCACGGTCGGCGAGAAGTGGCTGACTCCCCACAGGCTGACGAACCCCGGCAGAACATAGGCGATGAGGAAGCCGAAGTTCTGGCCGGAGACTTCCCTCACGGCCCCCCTCCTCCGGGGGACCGGCGAGCACCAGATTCTGACGAGTGGCCGCCAAAGGGCGCCTCCTCTCTGCTGTGGCGGTGGCCCACCGCCTCTTCACGTAAGATCATATGCATATTACATAAGACATCAAGCCCAAAAAAGAATGTTGGTTCAGTCCCTCGGACGCCGGACCGGCGGCGGGCCCGGCAGAATCCAGATCCTGCCCGACTCGCCCGTTTCCGAGTCCTGAAAGTACAGGTCGACACCTTCCTCCCGGGCCTTGAGTAGATCGTTGTAAACCATTATGGCCTCACGAATTACCTCAGCAACCGACTCCTTGCCCGTGAGTTTCTGGAGCCGCTTGAGGTCCTTGAGGGACCCGTCCGGGAGCCACAGTGTGAATCGGGTTTTCTCGGCTCCGGCGTGTCGAGGGCTCATTGGTCAGCTCCGCTGGAAGATAGATGGGTAAATGGTATGCATTTCCGGCACACCGTGCAACTTGCGTGCAGCGGACAACCGAGAGCACCCTTCAGAACGGCTGATCGAGGTAGTCTCGTGGATTGGCCGGGTTCAGGCCGTCCGGCATGTTGTTGAGGGCGGGCGTAACCGGCCCGCTGGCAATGAACCAGGTTCCGTCGCCGCGGTCCCCCAAGTCAACGCGGATGAGCACGGCACCATTAGGCGATCGAAACTCGATTTCTGCATCCCAGCTGAACACCGGCGGCCCGTTTGGCTCTTCTGAGGCAGGCTCCGGCTGCAACTCGACGGCTTTGAGGCCAACATGGCCCTCCATTGCCTTGATCAGCTCCTCTTTCGACATCCGCCAGTGCTGCTGCGGTTTGTCTTCCATCGGCGCCTCCTGCACAGCATTCGGGGCGTTGAGACCTTCTCGCTCGCAGTCACGCGGACCAGCTGAAGCGGTCCGGCAGCGATACCGGTGGGCTGCGCTGCTCGCGAGAGCGAAACATACCGGGTGGTTCGCGGTCTGCCGTATAAAGCCGTCGTCGTCGGGTCCTCGCCCCGCGAAGGCCGCCAGGCCCTTGGGACCCGACGAGGACGGCTTAGGCAGACCGCCTCTGGCCGGGGCATGACACCGACCTCCCTGCCCTGCCGGTAATGCCCGAGTCGGAGGGCTCCTCTTCTGACTGGATCCCAGGGACTACGGCGCGAGCATGCCGAGTTCGACCAAGGTGTCGCCGAGTTCGTTCAGGTAGTCCTGGGCTTTCTGGAGTTGTTCGCGGTCTTCCGGCGACATGCGGTTGAAATACGACGCGAAGCCCCAGCGCGGGCGCTCCTTGTCCTCCTGCTTCTTGGTGCCCAGTCGGTGGAGCTTGGTGAGCCCCTTCACGGTGGGCTGGAGCGCGCCGGTTGCACGCAGGGCGGAGAGCGATACGCCAGTTTTCCTCGCGCCGGTCTTCTTGCCCGGCTGCGAGTAGGCCTTGGTGATAAACGGAGACAGCAATGCCTGAACCTCGGGGCTCTGCGCCTTGGCCATCCGCTCCTCATGCTGGGCCGCGCCCAGTTGGTCATTGCGTGCCAGCTTCGACTCGATGTCCGCGACATCGCGCTTGGTCTTAGCCTCGGCACGCATGCGTTCAAGCTCGGCTATGGCGTCATCGTAGGCCACTTCGGCAGCGATGCGACGGGCTTCCTCCTCCTGCTTCATTCGTTTGAGTCTGATTTCGAAGTCGATTCTCATCCGCTCGATTTCGATCTGGGCTTCCTTGCGAATCCGATCGCGTTCCTCTTTGGCGAGGTCGAGCTGCGCGGCGCGAGTGGCGTCGATGAGAATCTTCTGGGATTCTGGCTCAGCGAGCTTATAGCCGAGGATTTTGGAATCGGCGAGAAGCTGATGCCAGCGAGCCCGGTAGTCCTGCATCGCCTTTGCCAGTGTCTTGGCCTTGGAGAGGTCAATGCCAGTGGGTGCTTCCGCGAGGATCGTATCCAGGGTGGATTCCTGCACGACCAGTCGCGGGAGGCGGTCCTTCGCCCAGAAGGCAAGCTTGTCTGCTTCCGTCTTGATATCCTGGTAATCGCCCAGCAGAAACCCCAGGTCAGCACGCTCTCGCTCATCCCGGAGACGCTGGACGATTGCCGACACCGTGGCCATTCGCAGCTTGACCTCGTCCAGCGATACCACGGGGTTCTTGTCCAGTTCCAGATAGGCGATGAAGCCCGCCGGGTCGTGGGCCAGGCGCTTGCCCTCGTCGCTTGTCAGAAGAGTCTGCATACGGCGGGAGAATGTCTCGGCCTTCTGAGCGAGCGTGGCAAGAAGATCGCTTGTTCCCTGGACCTCGGCGGTGTTCCGGTCGAAGGCACGTCTCGTTTTCTGTCGCTGCTGCTCTTCAATGCGCTCCTTGAGTTCGCGCTCCAGGGATTGGATCTTTCGCTCGTCGTCGGTGGTCTTCTCCTAAGCGAAGGAGGCGGGCACGCCGGTGGTAACGAATAAGGCGAGAGCGAAGAGCACGATGGTTGCGTTTCTTCCGAGGGCCATTCTAAGGACTCCTTCCTTCCAGGCGATGACGAACGAGTGCAGTCCGCACGAGGCGGATGTTGTCGGCCTGAGCTTTGAGTTGTTCCTGTTCCTCTTCGATTGAGTACAGAAGGTCTTTGAGGGCCGTCCGATCGGCTTCGCCAAGCTGCTTCTCGTCGATGCGCCGGCGAATCTCGGCGAGAATCTTCCGGTTGGCATCAAACTGGGATGGGCCTACGTGTGCGTTCAGGATCTGGTTCCAGGCCGCAAGAAACAACTCGTCCGTGACCACGAGAAAATCGACCTCATCGGGCGTGTCGTCGGGCGAGCCGACAATACGCTCAAGGGAAAGGCCGACGACCTTCTTGAAGTCGGCTTCGAGACGACGTGAGGCATCTCTGAGCCCTTCTAGCTTCTCAGTGGCCTCGGTATGGGCCTGCACGATGGCGGTCTCCAGCGCCTGGTACTCGGCCTCCTTCGTTTCGCGGAGTACCTCGGCCTGAGCCTGGACGAGGTTCTTCTCTTCCTGGACAGTTCTGACCTCGGCCCACTGCTTCAGGGGCTCGCGCAGCACGAACAAGGAAACCAGAACCACGAAGGCGACCACCGCGATGGCGGCAACAACGCCCCAGGTATTCGTTCGCTGTTGCTGTTCGCCTGGAACCGGATACGGGGCTTCAGGATACGGTCCGCCGGCTTCCGCCCGTGGGGGTAGAGCTTGGCTTGGACCTAGCACTGGTGGCATGCCGGCTTGTTGTCTCAGAGCAGCATGTCTCTGAGAATCGTCGGACTTGACGAGCCAACCGTCTCCTTCGTGTTTGAACCATACCGTGTGGCGGGGGTCTTTCAGCGTTAGGATCTGACCCTCTCCCGCCGGCTTGCTGAGCCGGATATTGTCAACGTCGAGGTCATCAATAGCGGCGCTTTGCGGGTAGGCTGTCCCGTCCAATGTCATGGTGCCATCTGGGGCCAATTGGACAGGACCGTCTTCCCATCCGGCACATGTAATCCAATCATCCACAGTGGGGGCCTCCAGAGTCCGCCCAAAACGCCGCTACAACTGCATCATACCGCAAGATACTAGGGCGGGACAGGTCGCGCTTGGATCCCACTGCGAGTCAGCCCTGACCATCTGGAGGCGGCAGGTTGATCTGGTCGAGGTGCGTGCCTCGGGCCTGACGAGGCCGCTCGCCGGGGCCTCGGGGCATAAGGATGTCAGCGAGGAAGGAGCCGAGCCGTTCCCTGTCCTGTTCGTTCCATGGGGCGGGGTATTCCTGACTCGCTTCGCGAGCGATAAACCTGGGCTGGTTTCCCTTGCGGTAGAGGAATCTGGCGTGGTGAACCCATCCTTCGTAGTTGCCGACGGCGGGCGTACTGTAGTAGCCGTAGAAGCGCTGCGAATTGGCGGGGTAGAGCTGCTGGACCTGCTCGGGCAGAACGGTCTTGCGTTGCACGATCCGTTCGGATTCGGTTGTCGACACTTGCTCCCCGTAGGTCTCGCTCATGGTCGTTTCGTAGCGCTCCGCCTCGCCCATGACTTCGGAAACGTACTTCCCGGTGACCGGGCTTCTGGTGCCGAACATGGCCTTGTTCGCAGCGCCGCCGAGAATCTCCTCGGCCAGGTCGGGCCCGTACGCGTGGCGGAGACCGGCGACGTCTTGAGTGGCGAGGCACACGCGGGCGCCGAAGCTGCGGCCGGTGGTCAATAGGTCATCGAGCCCGGGGATCTTCCCGGCGAATTTGGCCTCGTCGATGAAGACCCAGGTTCTGCCGGCATTCTGTCGCGGTCTGGTGAGTATCTCCGTTATCCGCTGAAAAAGGACGCGGTTCACGTTGTCGAGGGGTTCCGCCAACTCCTTGTCCTTTGCGATGAGGAGTATGTACTCGCTGCTCGCCCAGTCTTTAAGGCTGACGCTCACCTTGGCGTTGGCCCACAGCGCGGCGATGGGTCTCAGGCTGCCCGTGGTTGCGTTGAGGGTCATCATGATGTTGGAGACCGTGCGCGGGTCTTCCAGGAAGTACTGATCGTACGTGTGTTGGAGTTCGGGGACGGATTTGAGGAGCCGCTTGACGGTTCTCTTGTCGGACATGGTGAGCACGACATCCCGAAGGGTCCACCGCCCGGGGGCTTTGAGAATGAAGGCCTCCATCACGGCACTCGTGATGCCCTGGGCGGCCTGGTAGAAAAAGGAGTTCTGCCCGCCCGGGTCGGGGATTAGGGTCGTGGCGAGGGTTTTGGCGACGCTCGGCTGGTTGATATCGCGGGCAATGTCCCACCTCGCGGAACGGGTGTCGTATGGATGGAGCGTAATAACCGGGCAGGGCAGTCCCATCCCGCTCAGAATGGGCCAGAACTCATTCTTGGGGTCATAGATAAGGGCGCGCCAGCCGCGTTGCCCCCGGCCGATGAGAGGCAGGATGCTCTGCATGAGGAGCCGCAACGTGACGGTTTTCCCGCTCCCGGTGGCCCCGAAGATGCAGAAGTGGCCATCGGAGTGGCGCTCCGGAAGCGAGAGGCCACCCCAGTGAATCCTGGGCTCTCCGGCGGCGACCGGAAGGGCCTGACAGCGGTTCCACGCCTCCCCGATTGACATCTTAGCCGTGCCGCGGATGAACTCGGGGTCCGCGCCACCCGCACCGGTCGGGGAAGGCGCGAAAATCCAGAGGAGAAACTGCAGCCCGAAGGGAAGGATGAGCCAGCCGACGATGACCCAACCCCAAACCGGGCTTGCGCCGAATAGCTGGGACGAGAGTAGCCCCCCCATGAGTGTGCCGAACGGGAAGAGAAACAGCCAGATGACGTATTCGCCGGAGATTTGCACGACCGCGGGAAGGAAACCGGGATGGTGGCGCCACAGCTGGCTCATGCCAACGCCAGGGCTGCGGAGCCGGCCGCGCCGACCAGCAATCGAGGAGATGAACAGCAGAGTGGGGATGAAGGCCAGTCCCGCAAACGCCTCCCAGCCCTCTGGGTAGCTCCACTTCATCGCAAGCACAATGGCGGCGAAGAAGACCACGACGAGCATGCAGCAGAAGACGAGAAACAGAAACCGGGATAGGTTCGTCGGCATAGACATCATCCTAGCTCCAGGCCGAAGCCTGGTTCTTGCTTCCGTATCACGTCGTGGGCGAGGTCCTTGGCCTGTGATCGCTTCATTTGGCGGGCAAGACGGGCAAGGTCCTCACCTGCCTCCCGCTCATCGATGTAGATACGGGTCTCGGTGCGAGCCCGGGAAGCTTGGACGTAAGAGATTTCTCGGTCCTGCATCGAGCCGCCGGCCAGGACATAGGCCCTGTCGACCGTGGTGCCCTGCCCCTTGTGCGTCGTCACAGCGTACCCGAGCCGAAGGGCTACGTCACCCTTGTGGTCGCCGTGGTCGTGTCTGTAGCGCTTGAGCGGGATGATGACGCGCGCTCCCCCATCAACCTGGACGGCGACGGCTTTTCGAAATCCGTTTACGGCGATGACGGTCCCGGTTTCGCCGTTCTCGACACCGAGCATGATGTCACGTTTCGTGAAGAGAACGCGGTCACCCTGAAACACGTAATCGTCTTTGAGCTTGAGGCCGGTCGAGGTATCGACGTGGCCGGAGAGGATCCGCGCACTCTGACACCGGCGGTTCACTTTGTCCGCTTCCCGGTTTGTTCCGCAGAAGATCAGGGTCTCGTCGATCCGGCGTGTGACGGCCTTGCTCCAATCTGAAACGAGGGTGTCGATGGCGCGCTCGCGCGTGCTTTCAACGGAGACGAGGCCTCGCTGGGCGAGGTTCCTCAAGGCCCGTTCCGTTTCGCCTCGCGCGAAGTCCCGCACAACCTGGCGATCCCGCTCATCGTTCTGGCGGCTGACCTTGACAAGTTCTGCGCAACCGAGGCGCTTAGCGAGCGCCAGGAACGGACAGCCGGCCTCAAGTGCTGAAAGTTGCCGCGCGTCTCCGGCCATGACGACTTTGCCGCCCTGGTTCACCACCCTCTCGGCGACGCGGGCCAATTGTCGAGTTCCGACCATGCTGGCTTCATCGATGACCAGCACGGTTTTCTTGTTGATTCGGAGACGCTCCAGCTTGTAGGTCCGCTTCTTCCTCGCAGCACGAAGAAGCTGCTTGCCATGGTGCTTGAGTTGGTGCTTGAGCGACGGGTTCATCCGGAGTTCGAGCATCGCGAGCGTGTCGCTATTTATGCCAGAGCCGCGTTCGAGCTGCCTTACGGCTTTGCCGGCCAGGGCCGCGCCGATTACTGTGCAGCCAGCCTTTTCCCATACCTCGCGGCAGACATTGAGCGTGGCGGTCTTTCCGGTACCAGCCACACCGGATAGGACCTTAACTGCACCAGGGGTCTGCGTGAGGTGCTGGACAGCTTTGACCTGTTCGGGGTTCAGCGTGAACTCGGCGTTCTTCCGAAGCGTGCGGCGATCAGGTTTGAAGCGGAAGGTCTTCTTCTTGGCTACCGCCCTGACAAGCTGCGTTCCGGCGTGCTTCAATCGGGACGTTAGTTCTTCCTTGGTGCGGGAACGCTTAGCCGACCGCCGGGCGATGACCGAATCAACGAGCTTGGGGCTGACGACATGCGATTCATCCGACCGGGTACGGTCGGCGCATTCGAGAAGGTGCTTCTCGACCGAGAGCGTATCGGCGGTCGTGTACCGCATTTCGTGCTTGTGTTCGCCGAGCTTCACGATGTTGGGGGAATGCTCGATCTCATGTTTCACCAGGTCTCTGAGCATGCGGGTGTCGAAACCCCGCCCCAGCGTTGCTACTGCCGTGTGCAGGAGAAGCTCCTTCTCACTGAAGTGGCTCTGTTGGTCTGTGATCACTTCGACGGCGACATTGAAGGCCCGGCGGAACTCCCGCTCAGGGTCCTGTTCAACGGCCTTGCCAAGCAGGGCTGTGACCTGTTTCTCTGTGAGGCCGTATTCTTCGCCTTCCTTTCGCCAGAAACGAAAAAGCTCCTTTCTTGGTGGGACGATCCTCTTAACCTGCCTGGTCTTGAGCGTCGCCTCGGCAAACGCCTCTGCGCTCGCCGTTTCGAGAGCGGCCGGCCCGACTTCCTGCTCGATCTCTTTTCGCCGCTTGGAGAAGTGGTCGCAGAGCTTCTTGGATACGCCGCTGACTTCGAACCATGTGCTTTTTCGTTCGCACTCAAGGCCGAGCCGCTGAAGTCGGTGGGCGAGTTCGGCCCGAAAGATGGCGCCTGTCACCATCTTGTGTTGATAGAGTGTTCTGCTGACGAGGGCACCGGCTGTGCCGTCCTCCCTGACACACCCGTTCATCACCAGAAAGTGGAAGTGTAGGTTCGGGTCGCCAGCTCGGCTCGTTCCGTGCTCAAAGACCGCGACCACCAGACCAACACGCTCGCGCTCCAGTCCCCACTTGCCGCGGCGAGTGAACGATGCGTCCGATTCGAGGTAGTCCAGGGCTGCCTCAACTGCCGCTACGACGGCTTGCTGAATCTGGCGTCTGGTTTGGACGTCGGCCTGGCTCCAAAGGACGCTGAGCGACTTGGGGACGGAGAACGTGAGATCCCAGCCGGGCTGGCGCTTCTCGTGCCCCGCGTTCTTGGTGAGTTTCGTCCCGTCGGGGCGGAAACCATCAAGCAGCTTCTTCAGGTCGGAGCGCTCCACTTTGCCGGTGAGGCCGAGCAGATCTGCTCCCCTGCCGAGCCAACGGCCCGGCGGCTCCCCGCCTTCCAGGTAGTAATCCTCGCGAGCCAGGTTGAGATAGTAATTACCCTGACCAGCTTTCATGGCCCCGATCGAGAGCATGGTTCCTCCAGTCTCAGTCCAGAAGGTTCTTCTGGATCCATGCGTTGATCTCCTTCGCGGTCAGCCAGTCTCGGCTGTCCGGTGGCTGATTCATGTCAGACAGGACTGCGCCCGTGGCAACAGCGAACTTATGCACGAGGGTCCGACCGAGCCTATCAATAGCGTTCTCAAGGTCGGTGAGTTGCCTGCCAGAATCCTCGGCGTCCCCCCGGCTCAGCATGTCGATGACGACCGACCGAAGATACTGGCTTCGGCTAAGACCGCGGGCTTTCGCTGCCTCATCGAGTTGCTGTGCAAGAGGACGGGGAAGCCTGAAACTAATTGACTCGCTCGGCTCGGGCATTGACGAATCCTACGTGACCGTGACGGACGCGAACGGTGTACAACGAAACTCCTTGTACCGGCGACACTTAAGCGCTTGAGTGGGCGTGAGTGAATACGATATGTATACGACATAAACTACGGATTGAGGGTTACTTGCGCATGGTTCTGAGCGTGATTGTCTGCATCCGTGAGGTGCATTAGGTGTGGTCAGTAACCCCAATCCAAGTTGTTCCCTAGTCCATAGCATGGTCAGGCTCGCCTTGTCCAGCTTTGATTGAGATTCGGCCTTCGTGCTCGGCAATCCAGCGGAACGCCTCGCGGGCCAACTCCGCCAGGGTCAGCAACTCATCGCGGCCGAAGTTGCTCGACTCGTTCCATTCGCCGTCTGCATCGTTCTTGAACAGCCGGCAGAACTGCGTGTTATGCCATGGGCCGTTTGACGACGAAGAGGAATTCTCCCAGACAGTTGCCTTCAGCCTTCCGATTCTGATTTGTGCTACAGGTTGCTTCTTTTCTGTTTCCATTTCTTTTCTCCTTTGATTCGTCTCCGCAGCGGCTGGCGTTGGCCGTTCTGTAACGCGGTCTTTGCCGGCACGCTTCTTGAAGACGATGCAGTATTCATGTTTTATGGGGACGTCTTCCAACGTCCCGTACTCTTTCGAGTTCGGTTTGCAGTTGTAGTGCGCCTTGGTGGTTCGTGATTCGCTGCTTTCACGTTGCGTCCATGTGCTGAGAATGGAGGACCGTCCCATTCGGGGCTGCGGCGTGCCGAGAATGGGACCGTTCTTTTCTCGTCGGAGGCACGCCGTGGCGGTCGAACGGGGTGGGCCGATCGTGCTGGTGCCGGCGCCGCATGGGCTGTCCGTGTGGACGCCCGCGTGCTGTGAGGTGTTGCCGGTCCTCATGAACCTTCCCCCTTCAGCTTGCTCAGCGGCGTCGGCTTGAAGTACCGGTCGCGTTCGACCTTCAGCCCGGCGGGCCCCTGGGTGGATTCCAGTTCCGAGAGACTGAAGTACCCGAGCTCGGTCTCGAACCCCTCGATTAGCCCGAAGAACGTGTCCTCCCCATCGAACTCCGTCGCGTACAAGGTCCAACTGGTTCCCGGCATGAAGAACTTCACCACCGCAACCGGGTCCGGGTGATGTTCCGTTTCGTAGAGGCCCGGCAGGTGTTTCCTGATTTCCTTTGTTAACAGTTTCATCGATTCATCCCCCGCGCTGCATCCCCCTGTTGCACAATTCGGTGCATTAGGTGTGTTGGCCACTGGGGCCGTGCGGAGAGTTGGATCTGAGCTCATATCGGCGTGGGATGGCCGCTGCAATTTGCCGAAGTGCGGGGATGAGGGGGCGCGTTGAGCCAGGTGCGCGATCCCGTGTGGCCGTGTCGGCGTGGACGAGGAGGCAATCATTCTTCGCGCCTCCCCCCGAGCATCGTGTCGAGGCGTTTCGCTGCGCGTTCGATCTCTATCCGGCGGCTATGCGGTGGCTTGAGCGTCTGCTGGGGCTGGATTGCGACACCGTTCAATCGTTCGGCGAATCTGGCCATGGCCTCCCTGCTGGTGTATGTGCTTCCGCCGATCCTGGCGGACTCCAGGACGACGCCCCGGACTCCGCGAGATATCCAGCGGTAAACGGCGGAGACGTGCAATCGCCGTCCGTTCGGCCGCTTGGGCAGTTCGCGCGGCACGTCGCGGATTGCAATCAGCTCTTCCTGGCCGATGTCGATCATCGTTTCTCGCCCCCCTCCGTCCTGCTCTTGGCGTTGTCGTCTTGATGGGCGATCGTGGTCCGCCGCTGGAGACGCCATGGCGAAACGGCCTGAGTATCAAGAATGTCGGTGCTGCCGCATCGCGGACAGTGCGAGACGGGCTCGGGCGAAAACCATTTCGCCGAGCATCGTTCGCAGGCTCCGTAATGCTGGCGGCACATCAAGCTGCTCCTTCGAGAGTCCCAGGTGGATGGAACCGGACGCCGTGTCCTTGAGGATCTGCTGATCCTGAACCGAACGTCACTCCGATTGCTGGCGTTGCTCCTGCTCGGAAATCCAATCGAACGCAAGATCAAGTGCTTTTTGCATGTGCAAGAGCTGCGTTCCTGATAGCGAATGCGTCTCTTGCCACTTTCCGTCGTCGGATTCATCACGGTAGATCCGAACAGGAACAGCGCTGTACATGACCCCGTTCTTGGTTTCATTCATCCAAACGGCTACTTTGCAGTGCCCAACCCGCACCGTATGGGCGGGCCGGTTCTTCGCGCTTCCGTTTGCCATAGAATTTTCTCCTTTCAACCTGTGGCGCCCGGACCATCACCTGGTACTCGCGTTATGCGCTCGGTGCCGCGCCGCGTGCGGTAACCAGGCCACGCGTCACCGGAACACATCGCGTGCGGCGTAATCCGCACGCTATTATGTTAGCGTGCATTCTCGCCCCTGTCAACATAGAGACGCTAACGGCTTGTACAGCAGGAGGTTACGATGGATTGGCGTCGGTTGACGATATCAGTTGCAGCGGGGGGAGCCGGGTACGGCCATGATGATGCGTCGTCTTGCGCGCCTTGACGTGCTCAAACCGGAATACGCCAGCCTTTGCGTTACCCGCCATTCCAGCGCGCAAGGTAGCTGGGTTGCCGCAAGTCGGGCATTCGACGCGAAGCCCAAGGCGTCCAAGCAGCGCGTTGAACGTGGACGTGAACTGGCGCTTTGCATCTAGCGTATCGAAGAGTGTCCCCTCACTTTCTTCGAGAAAGGACTGAAGCCGTTCACGAAGTGGTCCTGCAGTGACGGTGCTCTCACGAATCATCTGCTCCAGTTGTGCCGTACATTCCTCGGGTCGAAGAGTCTGGCTGGAGTCGCTCCCCTGGGTGCGAATCTCCTCGGCCTGCGCATCGTGGTCAGATCCGTCGGTTTGCTTCGATCCCACGACAATCAGAGCGAGTGAAAGTTCGTATTGATCGACCCCTGAGACCCGAATTACGGCTCGGCTGCCAAACGGCAGCTTCGAGATAAGCAATCTGAAATCATCCCGCATCGACACCGATGGCACTTGTTCGGGCGAGCGAACGAACACGGCGATACAGTAATCGTCCGCCGGCCCGACGTGCTTCTGCAGGCGGTGGTCGAGGTCTAGCTCTCCGGCCGCTTCACGAAAATCATCCATCGTTAGTCGAGGCAAACCTGCGGCATCTGGAAACTCCGGTATGTGGCAAGCGCCCTCAGCAACGCTGTACAGGAAGGTGAGGCTCACAGGCCAGCGCTGGGTGACATCGTCGAATCGCGTTTGGGCCTTGCGCGTCGCAAGATCCTCAAGGAACTCCGCCCTCGCGGTCTCCGGAAGACTTCTCGGAAACGAGATCCTCACCAGATCCTCTAGTTGCGGCTCGCGCGCGTCGACAGCCGTGCGCTCAGTGTTCTTGAGTCTTTTCTTAGCCATCAACGCAGCCCTCGGCCCTGGGGGGCCATATCGCCGATTCGGTTTCTCTGAGTACCTGAGCTTCGCATGTCCTCATGGGGTTTGCAAGCGGCGCAGCCTTGCCGCCACATCTCACGGATGACCTGGGGCGAACCGGTGATTGCAGTCGCTGCACCAGTTGCGTGTCGACGTGCTCCAGAAGATTGTCATGAACGGGGAAGACCATTGATCTCATCCTCCAGGCGCCCAAGCGTGTCCATAATCAAGTCGAACGCCGGAACGTCGCCGAAGATCATGGTCGCCATGTCCCGATAGTCCCGGCGGAGTTCGGCTACCCGTGCCTCGGCCGGGACGAGCTTGAACGTGCCGGGTGTGGCGTCTTCGTACCGTGCCCATCGCGAGGGATAGAAACGCTGCTTGAATGTGACCACGTCTCGAAGCAGGGCCAAGTCAGCGAGCGATGCATCCTTGGTCGCGCTGCCGGCCAGCTTGTACATGTCATAGTAGTGCCGCGAGTAGCGTGACGGCATCGTGCCCGTTCGGTGAGCCTGCTGGTGCAGGATGGTGGCCTTCTCCCAGAACGTCCGCTCAGCACTGATCGCCACAACCGAGCAACCCGGGTCGTCAAATACGGCCGGGAAGCTCTGGGCTGAATAGGGCAGAATGGTGTGGCGGTCGGACGGAACCCAGGACGCAAGCGGACCGATTTCAAGCCGGACCTCTGGGCGCAGATAGTCCTCGGAGAAGGCGGCCGGGTAGGCGACGTTGACCGCCTGTGGGTCGTCGGAGTCAACAGCGCTTCCAACCTGCGGACACGCTGCGAAGACGCGCTCCAGGTCAGGCACGAACGTGTCGGCGATGTACGCCGCCGCTTGCTCGTTGAACTGCTTGTTGAAGCGATCGCGTTGGGTCGCGGATTCGAACTCCTGAAACGGATCCCGTTGGCCAGGCCCGTACCCGAGCAGTCGCCAGTCAAGGATCAGGTCAACGTCCTCGGAGAACCGGTCGATCAGGCCGAACACCTTCGACAGCGACGTACCGCCTTTGAAAACAATGCGGTCGCCGATGGTCGCGTCGGCGAACAGGTGCATCAGCACCCAGCAGACCCAGAAGTCCTTCTCGACGACGGCCGGGTTCATCGCGCGTCGGGCTGCGGTCTCGCGAAAAAGGTCGCGTCGCTCGTTCTTGGACAGGTTGGCAACCTTATCCATCGCCATCCTCCGTGCAAATCTCGCGGACGGCAGCGTACACCCATCCGGTGGCGGTGCTGGTGTCGGTCAGAATCCGCTCGCGCAGTTTCGGGTCGAGCCACTTGCGGATCTTGGCTATGGTGCGCGGCTTGATTCGGTCCGCTCCACGGGATTTCAACGCCTGCACGATCAGCGCGCTCTCGCGATAGCGGAAACCTGCTTCCTTGAGGGCCGTGTGCTTGAAAGTCAGTGTCGTTCCGTTGATGTCATACGATCGGTCGGGGCCATCGGACAGGTAGACGTAGGTGGCGGGCACCTGCGTGGACAGACCGAGGAGGTTCTGCGCAGCCGGCCCGCTGGGTTGGATGCGCCAGCCGAATTTCCGGGCCATCGCCCCGGCGACCTGGTCGATGTCCGGACTCATTTCCGTTTCGAGCAGGTCGCTGTAACGGGGGTAGTCGTAGATCCCCCGCATAACCCGGCGGATCGTGCCTTTCGCCTGCAGCCGATGCAGAGCAATGTCGGTCGCCCCTCGGCTGGCCAAGCGGGCGAAGTCCTTCTGGGAAAACGCCCAACCACGCCCTTTGCCGTAGATCTTGCTCAGCAGCTTCTGTTCGGTGCTTTGTGCCATCGCGAAACCGTTTCCTTGTAAGAAAATATACCATGTTTTTCTTACGCGTCAACCGGTGGATGCTCGCCTTTCGCTCGTGCGTGCCCTGGTTATCGGACTGCTTCCATCGCCTGCGGGCGGGCTCCCCGAGGTCTGAGCTGTTGGCGACAAAGCGAATCGGTGGTGCCGGTGCGTCGAAAACTCCACAGCCGTGAGCTTGGTAACCCCTGTTGCGCTATGCAACGTGGAGCTGCGCGGCATCCATAACAGCTTCGAATGACTCGATGGAGGAAGATGAAGCGCCATACCAGTGACCTGGCAGATAGCGGACGCAAGGCGGCCCGTTCAGAAACAGACGGGCGAGATGCGGGCTCCCAATTGCTCTTCGAGTTCGGTGCGCTTTCCGCACCGGCCCCAGTTGTGATCCCGTCAGGGCGTGAGTGTCCGGAGTGGCAATTCGCGCTTCGATTCGCAGCCATCATGGAAGCAGAGCCAGCCTGCACTTTTGACAACGCGGAGGTGTCTCGACTGGCCCGCGAGATATTCGGCATGTCTGCCGGACGCGCACGCGATGCGTACGACGCGGCTGAAGCCGGATTCAACATCTACATGGAGCGCATCGGGCTAGACCTGAGCGATCCGCACGCCGCGATTGAGTGGCTCGTCGCCCAGCAGGCGCGATTACCGAGGCAAACGCGTCGCGATGAGGTTCAAGTTGAGTTCCAGCAATTCAGCACGCCGCCGGCTCAGGCGCTCGTGCTCGTGAAGGCGGCGGCGCTTCGACCCGGAATGAAGGTGCTCGAACCCAGCGCGGGCACGGGCAATATCGCGGTTTTGGCACGGCTGGCCGGCGCTGAGGTCGATACGAACGAGATCGACGAGCGTCGGGTGAGCCTACTGTTGCTTCAAGGATTCGAGCCGACGGCGTTTGACGCCGAACGTCTCGACAATCTTCTTCCGGCGGACAAGCTCTACGACGCCATCGTAATGAACCCGCCGTTCTCGGCGACCGGCGGACGCGTGCGGGGGCATCGCACGGCGTTCGGGGCGCGGCACGTCGAGCAAGCGCTGCTACGCCTTAAGCCCGGTGGACGTTTGGTGGCCATCGTGGGGCGCGGGATGGCGTTGGAGCGCCCCACATTTCGCAAATGGTGGTCCGAAATCGGACAGCGCTACCGCGTTCGGGCAAACCTGGGCATCGACGGATCCGCGTACACCAGATTCGGCACGACGTTCGACAACCAGATCATCGTGATTGACCGAGACGGCTCGACCGCCAACGAATCGGACATCATCAGGGGAAGCGGGCTGTCTCTTTACGACGCACACGAGTTGATCAAGAATCTTGGACAGGAGGACGTATATGGGCGAGTTCGCAGAAACGACGAAGCAGCGGGCGGTGGGAGTGCTCCGGCGGACGTACCGGCAGGGAGCATCGGCCGGAACGGACCCGGTAGTCGAGTTGATGGGACTCCTGTTGGAGGACGGGGCGGGCGGCGTTCTGCCGCTGTCGCAGACGCCACTGACGACAGAGCAGTGGATGATCTGGCACCGGCTCGTGATGGAACGGCCGGAGGAACTTGTCCGGATGTTGACGCAAGTGCTCGAACGCGAGCAGGTGGACCTACCACAGGAAGTCAAAGCGATGCGGGCGTGGGCGGCCCAGCTTCTGCTGAGCACGCTGGACGAGATGGGGATGGCATAGGCCAACTCGAAACCGCCGTCCCGCCGCCGGCGCTGCGCATCGAAGATGGCACCGTCTTCGCCGCCTACCGTGTACAGAAGGCGATCGTCCGGGGGTCACAAGCACATCCGGCCAACGTGGTCGAGTCCACGGCCATGGCATCCGTCGAGCCGCCGGATGTCACCTATCGACACCATCTGCCCGCCGAAGTGATCGCCGAAGACCGCATCTCAGACCTCCAACTTGAAGATGTGATCTACGCCGGCCAAGCGACCGGCGTGCCACTGCCCGACGGCTCGCGTAAGGGGCACTGGAACGGCGACGGCACGGGAATCGGCAAGGGAAGGGAGGTCTACGCATTCGTCTACAACGAGCTTCAGCAGGGCCGGTGCAAGCATGTGCATATTTCGGCGTCGCACCAACTGCGGGCCGATGCCGAACGCGACCGTGACGCCGTTGGGATTCCCCTTCCGATCGTCCACCAGGCGCAGTTCAAGCCCAGCGAGCCGATTCCCGCCGACGCGGGCGTGCTGTTCACAACGTACACGATGCTCAGTACGGATTTCGGGGGTGAGCGCCAGCGATTCAAGCAGTTGACCGACTGGCTCGGACCCGATTTCGAGGGCGTGATTGCGTTCGACGAGGCGCACCTGATGAAGAACGCCGCCGCCACGCCGCACGGCGGGAAGGCCACGGTGGATCATGGCACGCTGCGCGGAAACATGGGCATCACGTTGCAGCGCCTGTTCCCGCAGGCCCGGGTTCGTTACTTCAGTGCAACCGGTGCCACGGAAGCCCGGCACATGGCCCCTTATGAACGGCTAGGGCTCTGGGGTGTCGGCGCTCCGTTCGCTGATTTCCCGGAGTTTCTTGTGGCGATGGAGCGTGGGGGCGTCGCGGCGATGGAGATGCTCTGCCGCGACCTCAAGAGTGTCGGGACGTATCTCTCTCGCACGATCAGCTATGGTCCCACGCGCCGTGAGGATGGAAGTGTCGTACCCGAGAGCGCGGTCGAGTACGAGCCGCTTCTGCACAATTTGACAGCAGATGAACAGCGACAGTACGACCAAATCGCCGACCTGTGGTCGGAGCTTCTGACGGCATTCGAGTCGGCTGAACAGAACGCCGGCCAGGGACGCAACGCTCACCGATACGCCCAATTCTACTCGGCCCAGCAGCGTTTCTTCCTGCAACTGATGATGGCGTACACGCTACCCGACGTGATTCCGGCCATCGAGACGGACCTCAAGCAGGGACGCTCCGTGATCCTGAGTCTCTTCAACCCGGGTGAGGCGCAGGCGGATCGCAAGGTGCGTGACGCCCGTGCCCAGGGCATTGAGCTATCCGAACTGGACGCAACCCCACGCGAAATGATCGTACAGCTCATCGAAAAGCAGTTTCCCATTTTCCAGTACCGCGAGGAAACGGACCCGGTGACCGGCAACGTAATAAGCGTACGTGTCGAGGACGCGGCGGGAAACCCGGAGATCAACCGCGAGAACCAGCGGCAGCAGGAGAAACTGCTCGACAAGGTCGCCGACCTGGACTTTCCGCAGAATTCGATGGATGCATTGATCACGCATTTCGGCGTCGGTAACGTGGCCGAGATCAGTGGCCGCACGCACCGGTTCGAGAATGGCAAGTACGTACGACGCAAGATCCGTGGCGTGTCGCGGCGGCAACTCAACGAGTACGAAACGCGGCTGTTTCAGCAGGGCAAGAGGCGTCTCGCAGTTATCTCCGGCGCGGGCTCAACCGGCATCAGCGTTCACGCCGACGTGGACGCGAAGAACCAGCAGCGTCGCGCTTTCTACGCGTTCCAGCTTTCATGGTCGGCCGACCAACAGATGCAGGCCTTTGGCCGTGTGCATCGGTCGAATCAGACTTCGGCGCCGGTCATTCGTCTGGTGTTGCTCGACCTGGCCGGGCAGAAGCGGCTCGTGAATGCCGTCTCCAAGCGACTCGCCGCCCTGGGCGCGTTGACCAAGGGTGAACGACATTCGCTTTCGAGCGAGCTTTTCAGGCCGGAAGACGTGACCGACCAATTCGGAAAGGCTGCGCTGGCTCGGCTGTACCGGCAGATCGAATCCGGCCGGCACGCTGAAGCAGGCTTCGGGCTGCGCGACCTGGATCGAATGGGCGTGCTGAACAAGGAGAAGACGGCGGTCCGGGACAGCTACGCGAGCAACGTCGAGCAGTTTCTCAACCGCATCATGGTGCTGCACGCCGAGAAGCAGAACCGCATCTTCGACCTGTTTTACGAGCGTTACCTGGAGGCGGTGGAGGCGGCCAAGCGACAAGGGGCTTTCGACTTCGGCATGGAGGAGATTCGCGCCCGCAACCTGCGGAGAGTTGCCGAGGCGGAAACGCTGTTCGTGGACCCGGCATCCGGCGCCCGAACGATGCTGCACGAATTGGAGGGCGAAGTCGATGTCGTTCGACACACCTTCGTTGTGGCGGCGGGTACGGGCGATCAAGGCTTCTATCGCAACAAGCGCAGCCGGCGAATATACGCAGTATCGAAACACTGGGACGCCTATCGCTCCGAGGTGTTCCTCACGGCGGTCAAAGGCCCGCGACGAGCATTGGAACATCGTGAATTGGAGGACAAGTACGAACGAGTGGAGCAGGCGGAAGCGCGCGAGTGGTGGGAAGCGGAGTACGCGAACACACCGGCGACCGAGCCGCGTCGGTTCTACATCCTCAGCGGCGCGATATTCCCCATCTACGACAAGGGCATGGGCTCGTCGGGCATTCAGACCGTCAAGATCGCGCGGGCCATCCTCGCCGATGGCCAAGCCCTGGTCGGTCTCAACCTGAGCGCATCCGACGTACCGAACGTCAAGCAGCGGCTCGGCATCGGCACACCACTGGGCGAAGCCTCGCCGGCGGAGATCGTCGGCCTGCTGATCGGCGGTGCCATAATCGAGTTGGACAACGGCTGGCAACTCACTTCGGTCCGCATCGCGGGCGACGAGGTGGTAGAGTTGGTGCTCAACGGCGTCCCCGGTAATCGTGAGGAACTGCGACGCTACGGCTTGTCGGAGGAGATCATCAACTACAAGCGGCGCTGGTTCGTCCTGTCGGATGAAGCGGCGACCACCTTGCGGAACCTGCTTGCGCAGCGGAGACCGGTCAGGGATTTGACGGCGGCGGATACGCCGGTCCTCGTCGAACAGAATTGAGAACAGGGCGCAGGCTGCATGAAACGGCTCAGCCGGGCTCGCCAAACAGGTTGCCGCGTGCCGCCGTTGGCGGCGGTGGCCAATAAGGGTAACTACCACCGTCTCGGCCAGGCCGTCGAATCTGTAAGCTATGGCCTGACAACTGGTTATGGGCCTTGTGCGGGTCGCGATGTCTAGCCGACCAGGCTGGACGTCGCCCGTTTCACGCGTCTCGGAGGCCCGGCGGAGGAACATCGGCGTCGCCTCCCGGATGTCGGTCACAAGATGAGTATGTCGTTCTGATTGGACGAGACGAGCAAGGTAGGCCAACCTCTTCCGGTCTCCTTGATGAGCCAGTTCTGCGTGCATCAGCCTGGGGGCCTCAGCCGCAGATCATCGCGTACTCGCATCTTTCCCACGAAGCCTCCAAGCCATCGCTCCCGCAGGATCGACATCGTCGCTCATGGTTGTATGATTCACACACGTGCGTGTGCGTCATTCGATTAGATTCAGGGAGTTGATCATGGACATGGATAACGTCTGCAGGCCCCAAAGGGCTACATTCCTTCTTGCGATTCTCCTTTGGGCCGTCTGCATGCCATGCGGGTGCGATCGCGGAACCGAGCCCCAGCCCCCTCCCTCAGTGGAATCCGCCGACGTTCTTCAGCCGATCAAGATTGGCGCGACTCTGCCCCTGAGCGGTGACGCGGCTGTTTGGGGCAAGAACACGCAGCAGGGAATCGACTTGGCATTGGAGCAGATCAATGCCTCTGGCGGCGTGCTGGGCCGCAAGCTGGAAGTAATCTATGAAGACACGCAAGCCTTGGCCAAGGAGGGGGTGAGCGCCTACCGGAAGCTCGTCACCGTCCATGAGGTTCCGGCGATCATCGACGACAGCGTCAGCAGTGTGACGCTGGCAATGGCTCCGATGGCTGAGAAGGACAAGGTCGTGATCCTGGCCACGGGTGCGACCGCCCCCAAGGTTTCGGAAGCAGGCGACTTCATCTTCCGGATTTGGAACTCAGACGCCTATGAAGGCGATGTGGCCGCCAAGTATGCTTACCACGACCTCGGCAGCCGGTCCGCCGCCATTCTCTGCATCAACAACGACTAGGGCCTGGAGCAGGTCTTCACGTCGGAGTTCACCAAGCTGGGCGGCAAGATCGTTGCCTCAGAGAGTTTCGCCCAATCCGCCACCAACATGCGGACGCAGCTCACGAAGATCAAAGGGGCGAAGCCTGACGTGCTGTATCTTGTGGGTTATCCCAAGGAGACGCCCATCGCCCTGAAGCAGGCCCACGAGCTCGAACTCGGCCTGTCGGTTCTCGGCACGGTTGCCATGAAAGACCCACAACTGATCGAGGCCGCCGGCGAGGCCGCCGAGGGCCTGCGATTCCCATACCCCAAGGATCCGACTGGTGAACACGTCGCCAAGTTTCAGGCTGCCTTTCGGGTCAAGTATGATGGGCAGGAGCCCGGCATCACTGCTGACGTCGGGTACGATGCCGTCAAGATGATTGCCCTGGCGATGGAAAGGGCCGACGGTTTCAGCGGCGAAGACATACGCGGTGGCCTGAATGAACTCAAGGACTATCCCGGCGTTTCCGGGACGATGACGTTCGACGAACATGGCGATGTCCGTAAGCCGATGGGCATTATCGGCGTGCGGAATCTCAGCTTTACGTGGCAGGATTAGATGCATCGTTGCACAGGAGTCACATCACGGCCTTCGACTTGACCCCCTCCACCGAATCTGCTGTTCGGTGCAGCCAACTAAGGTGTCCGATGCCCATTCTCGACATTATCCTTGGCTTAGGCATACTGGCTATTTCCTTGATCTGCGGTTACTTCGCAAGCACACATGGTGCCTCGCCAGTAGAATCCGTGTTTGTAGGCTTGGCATTTGCGATTCTTGGCTATTTACTCGAACTCCGTTACCTAAAGATCGGCGATTTGAGTGGCCGTACGCTGATGGACCGCTATCGCAGCATAGAGGGGCGCATCCTGAACGCTCTCAAATTGGCGCTCGATTCCAAGGCGCTATCGACTGCGTTGCACAACAGCATTGTTAGGCCAACGGTCGAACATTTCGTGCAGACTGGTGTGTTAGAGAATGACAAGTATGCAGAAGAGCTGCTAGTTAAGCGATGCGAATTATTTGGCAGGTCGATCGGCCAGGCCGCCACTAAGGGCTTGCCCGTGCCGAACTATCTCAATGCACTTTGGGATTTAACCAATAGGTCTCAACTAATTCGCGCTACCAGCTTGCTCCCCTGGTCGCTGTTTCTTAAGGACGATCGTTTATTAAAGTACGTGGAATACCAGAACAAGCTTCTAGCAAGCGGCGATCTCACGCAGTGTGTGCGTATCTTCATCATCGAGAACAGGTTTGATGATAAAGCTGCTTGCCACCAAGTGGCGAAACGCCACGGGGCCATACAACTGCGGAAGTTTGTACCGTCAGAAACGAACAAAGAAGTGCTATTGGATTTCGTGATCTTCGATGACAAGTGTGTGCTCGTGTCTGAATCGTTGCAGCAACTTCTTCTTCAAAACCAGTTGGACAGCATTGAGGAGATGGAGCAACGCTGGCGGACGATTGAGCCTTTTGTTGGCGGCCAATACTTGTTTTCAAAGCCAACCGTACAGGATTATGTTGAAAAGTTCCTGGCGTTGGAGCGATCTGCGGAGGAGTTGATCTTGGAAGCCGGGACCGCGGGCAATGGCAAGTAAGACTAGTTGGACCGTGTGCCTGGCCGCTGGGTTCCCGTCAGGGACAATGCGATGATAGCTGGTAGTGAAGAGGAAATCGTAAATGCCCTTGAAGGCAAGGGCGCGTTGGTCGGGGAGTACTTGCACAATTGGTTTGCCGTTAAGTCCGAAATGTATGTTCCGTTGGGCGATATCATAGGTCATAGCTTGGGAGAGTCTGGTCTGCGCATTCGGCCCTTCTTGCTCTTTGCTTCGTATGCTGCGGGTGGGGGGGCGTCCGACAGTGTTCTGAAGATCGCTGGGGGCATTGAACTCATCCAAATATCGACACTTCTCGTTGATGATGTTCTTGACGATGCTAGCACGCGTAACTGTGCAGCTTCTGTGCTGTGTCAGTGGGGGCCGATGCAGGCCGTGATAGCCGGTATTGTGCTGGCGTCGGCAGGGTTGAGCATTATTGCAGAAGGCGTGGATGGAGACGCTTTTGATAGTTGTGCAGAGAAGCTGAAGATAGTGAGGCTTTTCAACGACACTCATCGACGGATCTATGTGGGCCAGGCGATGGATTTGGAGTTCGAAGGCCGGCTGGAGGTCGGTGAAGACAAGTACTTTGAAATGATCGGCGAAACGACCGCGTGTTTCGTGCAGGCACCGTTGGTCGCGGGGGCCATGCTTTGGAATGGGCCAGCGGGCTTGATCGAAGTATTGAATCGAGCCGGTATGGACCTGGGGATGGCATACCAGATCCGCGACGACGTGCTGGACATCATCGGGGATCCGGAGTGTATTGGGAAACCGAGGGCGGGAGACATTCGGCAACGGAAGATGCGGCTGCCGTTGATCCATGCCTTGAGAAAGGCGGAACAGGCGGACGCGGACAAGGTTAGGAAGCTCCTCAAGCAGCCACGCTCCCTGAACGAGGATGAGGTTAATGTGGTACTGGAGGTGATAGATCGAGCCGGTGGTGTCGAGTACGCTATCCAGAAAACTCAAGAGTACGCCGAGAAGGCGATCGGTGCGAGTGAGGAGCTTCAATCGGATTATGCGGCGTTAGCGCAACAGTTGACCGCTATCGCCAAGCTCATCGGTACGTTCGATGATGGGGACGATGGAGGAGTATCATAATGGGGCAGTTTTTCATGCAATATCGTAAGCAAGGCGCGATCCGGCGCCGCCCAGTAGAGACGAGGGGGCAGACGGTTGCCGAAGAGTCCGAGCAACCTCAGTGCCGTGATGAGACACAGGCGGAGACCGACGTTTCTCCGGAGCGCGACGGCGTGGCGCGAGGGAAACAAGAGGAAGCCGGACGAGGCGATGTTTGAGCAGCTTGTCGTCAATACCATCGTGGGGGCGGCAAGCCTGGCCTTAATGGCCGTCGGCTTCGGGTTGATATTTCACATCGCCCGGTTTTTTCACTTCGCACATGGCGCCGTATTCATGCTGAGCCCTTATTGTGCCTTTCTATTCCAGGAAAGGGGGTATCCGGTTGACGCA
>JAGMDK010000224.1 GCA_023128695.1 Phycisphaerae bacterium | reverse complement strand
GCCGCCTCCTCCGGCGTCAAGTCCTCAAACCGAGCGACGGCCCGCTTGGAGATGACCAGAGTGTGCCCCTCGGCCAACGGATTGATGTCGAGAAAGGCGAAGACAAGGTCGTTCTCGAAGACTCGCTGGCAGGGGATCTCGCCGGCGACGAGCTTCGCAAAAATGGAGCCCTGGCCCGCGCTCACGGTCTACTCCGTCTTCTCGGATTCGGAGGCTTCCGGAGTCTCAGCGGCGTCGGTCGGCTCCTCCGGCGTCGCCTCCACCGGAACCTCGGCCGGAGTTTCGACCTTGGCCGCCGCCTTGGCTGAACGCCGACGACCATGCGGGACGCGCGGTTTGCCGGCGTAGACGCTGTACCGGACGCGGGCCCGCCGCTTGCGCTCGGTTTTGGTCGAGCCTTTTTCACGCGGCTGGTCGTCCTCGCCGACGAGTTGGAGGATCGCTAGTTGCCCGGCGTCGCCGAGCCGACGGTCGCACAGCCTGATGATGCGAGTGTATCCGCCGCCACAAGCGCGGTCCTCGTTGCGTTTCTTCATCCGCGGGCCGATCTCGCTGAAGAGCTTGTGAAGGACGGATTCGGCGGTGAACTTGAGGCCGGGCCGGGTAGTGTTGGCCCGATAGCGGCGTCCGGAGCGGGCCCGGATGACTTTGGCCCGCTTGGCATCGTTCATCTGGTCGTAGTCGTCCTTGTTGTCTTTCGGAATGATGGCGCGGTCCTGGAGCAAGGCCTCGGCCCGCTGCCGGGCCGCCAGGCTCCCATCGATCGCCATGGTGATCAGCCGTTCGGCCAGGGCGCGCACTTCCTTGGCCTTGATCACTGTTGTCCGGACTTCGCCGTGCTCGAACAGGCTTTGAACCAAGTTGCGCCGGAGCGCCACCCGATGGCTGGCGCTGCGATTTAACCTTCTTCCGCGCACACGATGTCGCATGGTACTACCTCAATAGCTATGTGGCCGGGGCCTGGGCTTCGGCCGCGTCGGCACCGGTACTCTGCTGGTCCTCTCCACTTCCGTGACCGAGCGAGAGGCCGATTTTGGCCAACTTCTCTTTGACCTCGATGAGCGACGTATGGCCGAAGCTGCGCAACTCGAGCAGCTCGGCCTCCGTCAGGCGAGCCAACTCGCCAATGGTGGTAATCTTCGCCACATCGAGGCAGTTGCTGGAACGGACCGACAGCTCAAGGGCGGCAATAGAGCGGTCCAGCTTCTGCTGCAACTCGTCAGCCACCGTCGGGGCCTCCGCCTCGAACAGCGATTCGGCGGCCGTCATCTGTTCACCAAGTTCGTAGTATTGCACGAACGGGTTGAGGTGCTTGCGGAGGATCTTGGCCGCTTCAACCAGAGCATCCTCGGGCCGAGTGGTGCCCTTGGTCCACACCTCCATGACCAGCCGGTCGTAGTTGACCTTGTGGCCAACCCGCGTCTCTTCGGTCCGGTAGCGGACACGCGTGACGGGCGAAAAAAGGGCATCCACCGGGATCACGCCGATCTCGGCCTCTTCCTCGATGTACTCCGAGGCCGGCACATAGCCCCGCCCGCGGTCAACCGTCAGCTCCGCGGAGAAGTTGACGGCGTCAGTCAGCGTGGCAATGTGCTGCTCCGGGTTATAGACGACCAGCGCGGCATCGCATTCAAAATCCCCGGCGCGAATCTCGCCCCGTTCGCTCCGTGCCACGCGCATCGTCTTGGGAGAATCCGCCTCGAGGTCCACGACGACCGCCTTGATATTCAAGATGATATCCGTCACGTCCTCGAGCACACCCGGCAGCAACGTGAACTCATGATCGGCACCGGCGATCCGCACGTGCGTCACGGCGGAGCCTTCGAGGCTCGACAGCAGAATCCGCCGCAGGCTGTTGCCCACGGTGGTGCCGAAGCCGCGCTCGAAGGGCTCGATCGTGAAGCGTCCATACGTCTCGGTACTGATCGTGTCGTCACGCACAACACGGGTCGGTAGTTCCAGGCCCAGCCATCTGATCCGCATATCGTGTTCGCCTCCCGCGGCCACACTGTGGCGTGCCAAAACCCCAGACCACCAACACCTCTACCGCGAGCAGAACTCGACCACGAGCTGCTCCTCGATCGGAATCAGCACGTCGTCGCGGCTCGGCAACGCGGCCACCGTCGCCTCCAGCTTGCCTGGGTCGATCTGCAGCCAGTCCTGCGGCGGTGGATTCGTAACGCCCTCCAACAACGTCATCTGAGCCCGCGCGTACTGCTGGGATTTCTCCCGCGGGCTGATCGCAATCTTGTCCCCCACCGTCACCAGGAATCCCGGCCGATTCACCTTGCGGCCGTTCACCCGGACATGTCCATGAACCACGGCCTGCCGGGCTCCGCGCCGCCCGGCGATAAAACGGGTCTTGTAAACCACGTTGTCCAGCCGCTGCTCCAGAATCCGCAGTAGCTCCTCCCCCGTGTTCTCGCCGCGGGTCGCCATTTTGAAGTAGCGCCGGAACTGGCGTTCCAGCAGCCCATAGTGGCGCTTGACCTTCTGCTTTTCGCGCAGGCGGACCGCGTAGTCGGACGACTTCCCGCGGCGCCACATGTGCATACCGGGCGGGTAATTCTTGTATTCGCGCTCGAGCGGGTTCTTGCCCGTCTCGTCACGAATCGGCTTGAGCATCAGGTTGATGCCTTCCCGCCGCGACAAACGAGTGCTCGGTCCGATGTATCTACTCATGCTTATACCCTGCGACGCTTACGCGGCCGACAGCCGTTGTGCGGCAGCGGCGTGACATCCTCTATCGACTGAATCCGCAAACCGGCGGCCTGCAAGGCGGTGACCGCCGATTCCCGGCCGGCCCCCGGCCCCTTGACCCTGACCTCGATCTCGATCACGCCGTGCTTCTTGGCCTCGTTGGCACAATATTGCGCGGCGCGTTGAGCGGCGAAAGGCGTGCTCTTGCGGGCCCCGACGAACTTCTTGTCGCCGCCGGAAGCCGGCACCGAGCCGGCCGAGGCCCAGCAGAGCGTATCGCCGCCCGTATCCGTGACCGTGATCAGCGTGTTGTTGAATGTCGCCTTGATATGGATTATACCCTTGGCGACATTCCGCTTGGTTCTACGCTTTGAACTCGACTTAGCCAATCGTCACGCTCCTGCCCGCGTTAGGCGCGGTGCATTTCCTTGACACCCTTCTTACCAGCCACGGTCTTACGCGGCCCCTTGCGGGTACGGGCATTGGTCCGCGTCCGCTGCCCGCGCACCGGCAGTCCCCGGATATGCCGCAAGCCGCGGTAGCAGCGAATCTCCCGCAGCCGGGCAATGTTCTGCTGCACCTGGCGGCGGAGTTGGCCCTCCACCACATAGTCGCTCTCGATGATGGCCGCGAGCTTGCTGATCTCTTCCTCGGTTAGCTTGTTGGCCCGCACGCCGGGGTCAATCGCCGTTTTATTGCAAATCTCCCGCGCCCGCGTGGGGCCGATGCCGTAGATGTATCGCAGCGCGATCTCGGTTCGCTTCTGGGCCGGAATGTCAACACCCGCTACACGTGGCATACTCGCCGCCCTTCTCTATCCCTGGCGTTGCTTGTGACGCGGATTGGTGCAGATAACCCGCACCACGCCCTTACGCTTCACAATCTTGCAGTTCTCACAAATCCGCTTGACGCTGCTTCGTACTTTCATCTCGTCGATCTCCCGCCGCTCGCTTGGGCTGTTCAACTGCCGTCCGTCAAGACGTCCACACCATCGGCCGTCACCGCGACGACGTTCTCAAAATGCGCCGCCCACGAGCCGTCCTTCGTCACCACCGACCAACCCGTGTCGTCGCCGAGTTTCACCTCAGAGCGGCCGGCGGTGACCATCGGCTCGATCGCCAGGGCCATGCCCGGCCGCAACTCAAAATCCGCGTTCCGCTGACTCCGATCGTAATAGTTCGGAATCTTCGGCTCCTCGTGCATCTCCTGGCCGATGCCGTGCCCGACAAACTCCCGCACCACGCCGAAGTTACTGCCTTCGACACACTTCTGCATCAGCTTGGCCACCTGGCCCCAACGCCGACCGGGCCGGGTCTCTCGCTCAGCGATTTCCAGTGCCGTCCGGGTTACATCCAGCAACCGCTGGACTTCCGGCGACACCTGACCGACCGCGAAGGTCCGGGCCGCGTCGCCACAGTAGCCTTTCAGCCGCACGCCACAATCGATACTGACGATGTCACCTTCCACTAGGGGACGCTCGTTCGGTATCCCGTGCACCACTTGCTCATTCACCGACGCACAGATGCACGCCGGAAACGGAAACCGCGCCTGCGGGTTCTCGACACCCTTGAACAAAGCCGTTCCGCCCGCTTCGCGGATGATCTCATTGGCTCGCGTTTCCAACTCCGCGGTCGTGACGCCGGCTCGGACCAGACGGCCTAATTCCGTGAGCACGCGATGCACCACGCGGCCCGCCGCGCGCATTAGTTCGATCTCCCTCGGCGACTTAATCACGATGCGAGCGGTAGAGGCAACCATCAATTCCGACCTGCCGACTTAATGAGCCGCGTCACCTCAGCCTGCACCGCATCCGCGCCGGCGGACGAGTCCACGGTGCTCAACAGCCCCTGTCGCGAGTAGTACTCGATCAGCGGGGCCGTCTGCGCACGATACGTTTCCAGCCGCGTCACAACCACCTCTTCGCGGTCGTCAGGCCGTTGAATCAACTCGCCGCCACACTTGTCGCATTTCCCATCCACCTTCGGCGGCAAGAAACTCACATTATACGTCGCCTGGCAGCCTTGGCAAACCCGCCGCTCGACGATCCGCCGGACGATTTCACCGTCGTCGAGCTTGAAATCGATCACCGCGTCCAGTTCGAGCCCCCGCTGCCGGAGGCCGGTTTCAAGCGCCTCGGCCTGGGGTGCCGTGCGGGGAAAACCGTCCAGGATGAAACCTGTACCGGCGGGCAGCTTGTCGATCGCCGCCAGCATCACTCCGGTGATGACCTCATCCGGGACCAGCGTGCCGGCGTCCATGTATTGGGCCGCCTTGCGGCCGATTTCGCTGCTTTCCCGGCGTTCCCGCCGCAGGGCATCCCCGCTGGACAGTTGGACCATACCAAACCGTTCGGCGAGGCGGCCGGCTTGCGTACCTTTGCCGGACCCGGGGGGGCCCAGGAATATCAGTTGCTTCGCCGGCATCAATACTGACGTCCTTTCACGCGTCCGACGCCCTCGGTGCCGAGGAAGCCTTCGTAATTCCGCATGATCAGATTAGCCTCGATTCGCTGGATCAAATCGAGCGTGACGCTCACGACGATCAGCAGTCCCGTCCCGCCCAGAAAGGCCGAAATCCGGAACGGAATCTGGAAATGGATGGCCACGACGGACGGGATCAGGGCGATGACCGCCAGGAACCCGGCTCCGACGTAGGTGATCCGCGTCATCACCGATTCCAGATAGTCGGCGGTCCGTTTGCCGGGCCGCAGTCCGGGGATGAAGCTGCCCATGTCGCGCAGATTATTGGCCAGCTCCTTCGGCTGAAATTGGACCGAAACCCAGAAGTAGGCGAAGAAATACACCATCAGCGCATACGCGAGATTGTAGATAAAAGCTCCGGGACGGAAGATCTCCTGGAGGAAAAACCACATCCCGGCCAGAGGCAAATCCCATTTGACCAGTTGTCCGAACAGCATCCCCGGGAAAAGCAGCAGCGAGCTGGCAAAGATGATCGGCATCACGCCGCCGTGATTCACGCGGAGCGGCAGGTAGTGCTGGGACCCGCCGACGATTCGCCGGCCGCGGGTTTGCTTGGCCTGCTGAATCTTGATCCGCCGCTGGGCCTGGGTGATCAGGATCGACGCCGCCACCACCCCCACAAACGAGCACAGCAGGAAGACGATCTTCTCCGGCGTCATGATGGACGACTGACCGCCCCCGCCAATGCTCGCGATGAGACCGTTGACTACTTCGAGTATGACGTACGGCAAGCGCGAGATGATGCCCGCCATAATGATCAAGCTGATCCCGTTGCCGATGCCGTACTCATCGATCTGCTCGCCGATCCACATCAGGAGGACGGTACCGGCCATCAAGCCCGTGATCGCCACGGCGCTGAAGGCGAAGCCCCCCCTGAACTCTGGATAGATTAACCCCGCGCCGGAGAGGTATTTCACCCAGAAAAGCGCCTGGATGAAGCACAAGCCCACGGTGGCGTAGCGGGTGTACTCCATGATTTTGCGTCGCCCGCTGTCCCCCTCCTTCTGGAGTTTCTCCAGGGCCGGAACGACCGTAACGAGCAATTGAAAAATGATCGAGGCGCTGATGTAGGGCATGATGCCGAGCCCGAACAGCGTGCTCTGTCCGAGGTCGCCCCCGGTGAACATCGCGAACATTTCGGCCATCTGCTCAGAGGCACCGCCGCCGCCGCCCGTCTGCCAATGCTTGGTCAGCGCATCCTGATCGACACCGGGCAGGGGCACGTAAAAACCGACCCGGTAGACACACAGCATCAGCAGGGTAAACCCCACCTTCTTGCGGAGGTCCGCGACACGGAACACATTGAAGAACGCACGGAACATCGGCGGCTATCCTCTTGCCCTGATGGAGGTTACGCTTCCTCTGGTTTCTCCCGGGCCTGCTCTTCCGGCGTCGTTGCCGGTTGCTCGGGCACAACTTTCTCGACCGGCTTCGGCGACGACGCAGCGGCCCGGGACTTGGCCGTATTTCGCTTGGCTTTGGCCTTCTCGGCCGGCGTGCGGCTTTCGATGAGCTTGACCGTGCCGCCGGCCTTTTCTACCTCTTCGCGGGCCCTCCGACTGAAGGCGTGAGCTTCAACCGTCAGTTTCTTGCCCAGCGTGCCGTTACCCAGGATCTTCACCATCGGCTTCACGCCCTGCACCAGCCCCAACCGTTGCAAGGCCGCGACATCCGCTGTTTCACCGTCGGCGAAGAACCTCTCCAGGTCCGAGAGATTCACGATCTTCCAGCTCTGACGGAACGGGGCGTTGCTGAAGCCGCGCTTCGGTAAGCGGCGGAAGATCGGCATCTGCCCGCCCTCGGTCAACGGTCGCACGCCCCCCCCGGATCGGGACTGGCAGCCCTTGTGCCCGCGGGTACACGTCTTGCCATGCCCGCTGCTCTCGCCGCGGCCAACGCGCTTGCGACGCTTGTTAGCCCCGGCGGCTTTGGTAATTTCGTTAAGCATCATGGGAGGTGTCCTCCGTCGATGGCTCCGGCGTCGCGGGCGCGGCCGTTTCGGGAGTTGTCTCGGATTGGACCTCGAGAATTGCCACGGCAGTCGGCGGAGCAGCTTCGCTCTCGACCACGGCCACCGCGGCTGGCGACTCCTCCTGAACGTCAGCCCGTGGCGTGACCGGCTCTTTTCCCTCGACGGGCTCTCGCTCCGGCGGCAAGTCGAGAGTTACGCCGCGCAACTTCTCGACCGTGGCCCGCGAGCGGAGGGCCTTAAGTCCGTTGATAGTTGCCTTGACGAGGTTTTTCGGGCTGGTCGAACCGTAGCACTTGGTGAGTACGTTCTTGATCCCGGCCAGCTCGAGCACGGCGCGGGGCGCGGCTCCGGCGATGACGCCGGTCCCTTCGGCCGCGGGCACCATCACGACGCGGCTCGCCCCGAAGCGCCCGATCACGCGATGCGGAATCGTCGTTCCCCGGAGCGGGACCGGGAACATGTTTCGGCGCGCCTGCTTGATGCCTTTCTCCACCGCCGGCGGGACTTCGTTGGCCTTGCCATAGCCATGGCCGACTTGGCCGTTGCGATCACCGACGACCACCAGCGCACCGAATGAAAAACGCCGCCCGCCTTTCACGACGGTCGCGCAGCGGTAGAGCTTGACGACCGTATCTTCGATGCCCGATTCGTCATCGAAGTCTGCTCGCGGTCTACCTCTACCTCTGCCTCTTTGAGGCCTTGTACCCATGTGCTACCGTCCTGCTCGCTAAAATTTCAACCCGGCCTCGCGGGCGGCATCCGCCAACGCCTTGATCCGGCCGTGATACTTCCGACCACGCCGATCGAGGCACACCTGCCCGATACCCAGTTGCCTGGCCTTATCTCCCAATAATGTTCCGACCACCGCGGCCGCCTTGACGTTCCCGCCGTAGCCGACTTGCTCCCGCACGCCCGGGGAGTCCGTGTTGACCGCGCACAGCGTGCGGCCGGCCATGTCGTCGATAATCTGGGCGCCGATGTGGCGGTTCGAACGCGACACCGCCAGACGCGGACGCTCCGGCGTGCCGTTGATCTTCTTGCGCACACGCCGCATGCGTCGCACGGCGCGCCAGTTTTTGATTAGCTCACGTCTCATCGAGTCCTACCTCGCACCCTAGGCGGCGCCGGCGGCGAAGACCTTGCCGGCCTTCCGCCGCACGTGTTCGCCCGCGTAACGGATGCCCTTGCCCAAATACGGCTCCGGCTTGCGGATTTTACGGATTTCGGCGGCGAATTGCCCGACCGCCTGCTTGTCCGCCCCACTGACCGTGAACTTGGCGGGCTCAGTGTTGCCACGGGCGGCGGGGGTCTCGACCTTGACCTCCAACCCGGCCGGAATAGGGATCTCAAACTGGGCCTTCTTGCCCACGCCGCGGCCCATGTACCCACAGCTCAGCATGAGGGTCTGGCCCTGGACGTTGGCACTATAGCCCGTGCCGTAGACCTCGAGCTTTTTCTCATAACCCTCGGAGACGCCCTTGACCATGTTGGCGATCAGGGCGCGCGAGAGCCCGTGCAGAGCGCGCGTCTGGGATACGTTGTTGGGCCGCTTCACGACCACCTGATTGTCCACAACCGCCGCCGTGATCGGTTCGGGCACCGTCCAGGACAGATTACCCTTCTGACCGGAGACCTTGATAGTCTGCCGGGTGATTTCGACCTGCACACCCTTGGCGATCGGAACCGGTTTGTTGCCTATTCGTGACATCGAATCACCACACCGTACATAACACTTCGCCGCCGACGCGCTGCTGGCGGCACTGCCGGTCACTCAGCACGCCTTTGTTCGTGGAAACCACCGCGATGCCCATGCCGTCGCAGACGCGCTCCAATTCGTCGACCCCTCTGTACAACCGCCGCCCGGGCCGGCTGGCCCGCTGCATGCGGCGGAAAATCTGTTCACCCAGCTCGCCGTACTTCAGGTCAATCTCGATGACACCCTGGTTCGTGTCGTCGATCGAGAGGTAGTCGCCGATATAGCCCTCTTCCTGCAACACGCGGGCGACGCCCAGGCAGACCTTGCTGCGTTTAACACGCACCCGCGGCTTGCCCACCCGGGCGGCATTGCGAATCCGCGTCAGCATGTCGGCGACTGGATCACTGGTTGCCATCGTTTGTGTTCCTTACCAACTGGCTTTCCGCACGCCCGGAATGAGGCCTTCGAGGGCCAGCTTCCGGAAGCAACACCGACAAATCCTGAACTTGCGGTACACCGCCCGCGAGCGGCCGCACAGCTCGCAGCGGGTATACGCCCGGACGCTGTATTTCGGCTTCCGCCGGCATTTCAACTTGAGCGAGAGTTTGGCCATGGTTCCATCTAGCTCCTGAATGGCATGCCCAGCAGCGTCAGCAGCCGCCGGGCCTCGGCATCGTTGCGGGCCGTAGTGCAAATGGCAATGTTCATGCCCTGTTGATACGTCACTTTGTCGGGGTTGATCTCGGGGAAGACGCCGTACTCGGTCAGACCCATCCCGTAGTTCCCCCCGCCGTCGAAACTGGCGGGGTTGAGCCCGCGGAAATCGCGGACGCGCGGGATCGCGAGCGCGACCAGCCGATCCAGGAATTCGTACATCCGCTTGCCGCGCAGCGTCACCTTCAGCCCGATGTCATAGCCTTTGCGAAGCTTGAAGTTCGACACGCTCATGCGGGCCCGGCAGTTCATCGGCTTCTGCCCCGTCACGGTCTTCAGGGCCGCCTCGGCCTCGGTGAAGCGCTTGTTATCGCGGGCCTTGTTGGTGGACTCCTGGACAGCCTTGCCCAGCCCCATCGAGAGGACGATCTTCTCCAGCTTCGGCAGCGACATCTGGTTCTTCCGCCCGAACTCCTCGCTGAGCTGCGGGAGCACTTCCTGCCGGTATTTCTCCAATAAGCGTGCCATTAGTCGTTCCCGCCTTTGGACTTCTTCGCCGGACGCTTCACGTCACCGAGCACCGCATTGCTGCTGCCGCGCCCGGTACTGACCCGCTGTTTGAGCAAGTTGCCGTCGGCATCCCGCTGCACTTCAAACCTGACCCGGACACCGCGTTCACTCTTCGTATCCAGTGGCATGACGTTGGAAATATGAAGCGGGGCCTCCTTCTGGATGCGCCCGCCCTGTGGATTTTGCTGGCTGCGGCGGACGTGCCGGTAGACCATGTTGACGCCCTCGACCAGCACGCGCTGCTTGTCGTGCATCACGCGGAGCACCTTCCCGGTGGCACCCTTATGGTCTCCGGAAACCACGATTATCCTATCGTCCTTTTTAATCCGGGCTGCCATCGCTACCAGACCTCCTCTGCCAGCGAAATGATCTTGGTGAACTGCTTCTCGCGCAGCTCGCGAGCCACCGCACCGAAGACACGCGTGCCCCGCGGGTTGCCGTCCTGATCGATAATCACGACGGCGTTGCTGTCGAAACGGACGTAGCTGCCGTCCTTGCGGCGGGTGGGAATCTTGCTGCGTACCACCACGCAGCGGACTTTCTCGCCTTTCTTGATTTCCGATCCGGGCACGGCCTGCCTCACCGAGCAGATGCAGATGTCGCCGACGCCGCCGTGGCGTAGTCGTTTCTTCCCGTGCCCGGCCGCACTGCCTTTGAGCATCTGGATAACCTGGACGCGTTTGGCGCCGGTGTTGTCCGACACGTCGAGCTTGGTCTGCATCTGGATCATGCGCCGCTCCCCTTCTCGCGGGGAGCCGCTTGCAGAATCCGCACCAGCCGCCAGTTCTTGGTCTTGCTCAGCGGCCGGCACGCCATGATCTCGACCTTGTCGCCGCTGATGCACTCGTTCCGCTCGTCATGGGCGTGGAGGATCGTGCGGCGGCGGAGGTACTTGCCGTACTTGGGATGTTTGACCAGGAACTTGATCGTCACCCGGATGGTCTTGTCCCGCCCGGCCGAGGTCACCACCCCGACGCGGGTCGCGCGTTTTTTGCCGCGCTGCTTCCCCGTGGGGGCGACAGCGACTTCGTTGCTCGTTTCCGCGGTCATGGTCACCATCCGTTTATCAACCTCTTCGCGTTTCCCGCGATCATCTCTTCGCGGCTTGCGCGGTCATGTGCGCCTGCCGCTGCTCGATGTTCTGCTCGCCGCGCTGGGTCAATTCCGTCAGCACTCTGGCAATGTCGCGGCGGTTATTGCCGAGCTGCGTGGGATCCTCGAGCTTTTCGGTGACGGCTTGGGTCCGCAGGTTGAACAGGTGCCGACGCAGACGCTCGAGCTCCGCGTGCAACTCGTCGGTCTTCATGGCCCGGATTACCTCGTTCTTCATCGCTGATGACCCTATACGCTGTGCCGGCGAACCACGAAGCGCGTCTTGACCGGCATCTTGTGCGCCACGCGCAGCAGCGCGGTCTTGGCAACGTTCTCTTCGACGCCGCCGATCTCGTACAACATGGTTCCGGGCTTAACCAAAGCCGTCCAGTGATCCGTTTCGCCCTTGCCCTTGCCCATGCGGGTTTCCAGCGGCTTGGACGAAATCGGCTTGTGCGGGAAGATGCGGACGTATATGCGGCCCTCGCGCTGCATGTAGTGCGTCGCCGCCACACGCCCGGCCTCGATATGCCGCGCGTTGACCCGCCCGGGCTCAAGCGACTGCAAACCGAAATCGCCGAAGGCAACCGTGTTCCCGCGCCCGGCGTTGCCGCGAATGCGCCCCTTCTGGGACTTGCGGTACTTCACGCGTTTCGGCATGTTCGCTGCCATTCCGACAACTCCTCAATACACGCTAGCGGCGAGCACGACGGCGGAAACGATCCGGCCGCTCAATCTCCGCCTCCTCGCCGTACATCCCGCGATAGACCCACACCTTGATCCCGATCGCTCCATAGGTCGTCACCGCCGTGGTGACGGCGTAGTCCACGTTGGCTTGCAACGTCTGGAGCGGGATGGAGCCCAGCATCTGGGTCTCGACCCGCGCCATCTCGGACCCGCCCAACCGGCCGGAACTGATGATCTTGACCCCCTTCGCCCCGGCGCTCATCGCGGCTTCGCATTTCTGCTTCATCACCCGCCGAAAACTCGCCCGCTTTTTGAGCTGCTCGGCGATCGAGGCCCCGATCAGATGGGCATCAACATCGGCGTTCTTTACCTCGATGATGTTGACCGAAACTCGCCGATCGATCAGGTCTTCGAGGCTCTCCTTGAGGCGGTCCACCTCCGCACCCTTGGCACCGATCACCATCCCCGGCCGAGCCGTGTGCAGAATCACCTTGACCTCGTCCCGCGTCCGCTCGATCTCCACCTTGGAGACGCCGGCGTGCGGCGGCCGCTTGTTAAGCGTGTCATCGATAAAGCGGCGGATGCGCTCGTCTTCCACCAGGAAGGCCCCGAAAGCCGCCTTGGGGGCATACCAGCGCGACTTCCAGCCCTCGGTGATGCCCACCCGAAACCCGATTGGATTGCACTTCTGGCCCACGGCTTATCCCTTCTCGTCCACTTCGATGATAATGTGGCTCGTCCGCTTCTGAATCGGATGCGCCCGCCCGCGGTCCTTGGGACGGAAACGCTTGATAATCGGCCCCGAGTCCACGCGGGCCTCGGACACGTACAGGCTGTTCATCGCGGCTTCAGCTTCGTTGGCACTGGCCATGGCCGACTTCAGCACGCGGTCCACCAGCACGGAAGCCCGCTTGTGAGTGAACTTCAGGAGCGCGACGGCCTCGTCACAAGGCCGACCTCGGATCAGGTCGGCCATCAGGCGGGCCTTCCGCTCTGCAATTCGTGCGTGTCGGTGTCTCGCCGTCCAGGCCATCTCTAACACTCTCCCTTACCTATTCCGGCCCACGTGCGAGCGGAACTGCCGCGTCGGTGAAAACTCTCCCAGCTTGTGTCCAACCATCTCTTCCGTGATGTATACCTTCAGGAAAGCCTTGCCGTTGTGCACCTCGAAGGTCGTCCCGACGAACTCCGGTACGATCGTGCAGGACCGGTTCCACACCCGGATCGGGGTGTGGCTGCCGGAATCCCGCGCGGCTATTACCTTCTTGTACAACACCTCGTCGACGTAGGGGCCTTTTTTCAAGCTGCGCGACATTAACAATCCTCTTCTGGTCGCCTACTTCCTGCGACGGAGCTTCGCCTCGCCATAGGACTTCGTGATCCTTCGCCGCAGAATCCGCCGGTTCGAGCGGGCCCGCGGGCTGCGGGTGCGTCCGCCCTTGGCCAACCTGCCCCAGGCGGAGCAGGGGTGCCGGCCGCCGTTGCTGCGACCCTCGCCGCCGCCCAGCGGGTGGGCAACCGGGTTCATGGCCTTGCCGCGGACGTGCGGGCGTCGCCCCAGGTGTCGTGAGCGGCCGGCCTTGCCGAGCTTGACGTTCTGATGATCGAGGTTGCCGAGTTGGCCGATCGTGGCCCGGCATTCCACGCGTACTTGCCGCATCTCGCCCGACGGGAGCTGAATGGTCGCCCAATGCCCCTCCCGTGCCATGAGCCGCGCTTGCCCGCCCGCGGTACGCACCAGTTTGCCGCCCTGTCCGGCCGTCATCTCGATGTTGTGAATGGTCATGCCGACCGGGATCGCTGATAACGGCATGCAGTTGCCGGCCTTGGGCTCGACTTTCCGGCCGCTTTCGACGATGTCTCCGGCCTTGAGCCCCAACGGGGCCAGGATGTATTTCTTTTCACCCCCGTCGTACTCCAAAAGGGCGATATGACAGGTGCGATTCGGGTCGTATTGGATTTCGAGCACTTTGGCGGGCGTGTCGTCGAGCTTACGTTTGAAATCGATGATGCGATAGAGACGCTTGTTGCCGCCGCCGCGATGCCAACTGGTGATTTTCCCGTGATGGTTGCGGCCGCCGGTCTTCTTCAGCGGCTCGGTGAGCTTCTTGCATGGGCGGTTCTTGTACTTATACGTGATCTCGGCGTAGTCATTCACGCTGCCGTCCCGTCGTCCGGGGCTGGTCGGTTTATATAGCTTTACGCCCATGCCTTTACCTCGTGATCACACGGTCTGCCTAGAACAAATCAATGTGGCTGTCCTTGTCCACCGTGATGATCGCCTTCTTCGTCTGCCGCGTATGCCCAAACTTGTAGCGGTACCGGCGGACTTTGCCCGGCCGGTTCGACGTGCGGACGTTGACCACCTTCACGCCGTAGATCTTCTCGACCGCGTCCTTGACCTGAGCCTTGTTGGCTTCGGGATGCACCTCGAAACTGTAGGTTCCGCCGTGGAGCCTGGTCTCCTGGCGGGCCTGGTGGGTGCTCTTCTCGGTCACGAGCGGGCGGATGATGGTGTGATATAGATCCATGATCAATCACTCACTGTTTGCTGCTGCGCCGGGCCGGCGGCTAACTCCTTGAACCGGTCAAACGCCTCCCGCGTGAAAACCAGCTTCCGCCGCGTGAGCACCTGAAACGCATTCAGCCCCGCCACGTCCAATATCTCCGTCCGCGGGATGTTGCGGCCGCTCTTGTACACATTCAGGTCCACGCCGTCCGTCGCCACCACGCAGCCCCGCGTGGCGTCCACCGCCGCCAGCAGCTTGGCGAACGGAGCGGTCTTCGGCGTCTCGAACTTCAGGTCCTCGACGATCAGGACGTCTTCGCTCTGAATCTTGGCCAGCACCGCCTGATTCCGAGCCAGCCGCCGCATTTTCTTCGGCATCTGCTGTCGAAACTCACGCGGGCGTTTGGCGAAGGCCATCCCGCCGCCGCGGCGAATGCAGGTCCGGGCATTGCCCATGCGGGCCCGGCCGGTGCCCTTCTGGCGGAATATCTTGCGGCCCGAGCCTTGCACTTCGGAGCGGCCCTTGGTCTTCGCGGTGCCCTGGCGCTGATTGGCGTGGTACATGACCACCGCCTGCTTCAGCAATGTCGGGTTCACGCTTCCGCCGAGGGCGGCCTCGTCGATCTCCGCGTCGCCAACCTTCTGGCCCGCCATGTTGTATACCGGCACGTTCAACATCACATTACTTCCGCTACGAGCGTTTCTTCGCCTGTTGCACGATCACGAGGCCGTTCTTCGGACCCGGGATCGAACCCCTGATCAGCAGGAGGTTGTTTTCGCTATCCACATCGACCAGGGCTTGGCTCTGGACCGTTCGACGGGCGTGCCCCATGTGCCCGGCCATCTTTTTGCCCTTCTTGAGACGCGGGCCGGTACCCAGATTGGCCGCCCGGCCGCCGATACTGCCCGGACTGCGGTGCTTGCGCTCGGTCCCGTGCGAGGCACCGAGGCCGCCGAAGCCCCAACGCCGCATCCCGCCCTGGAAGCCCTTGCCCTTGGTGATCCCGACAACATCCACATATTTGATGTCGCTGTCGGAGAAGAGGTCGACGGTCACCAGGTCGCCGACGTTCTTCTCCGTCGGCTCCGACAGCCGCACTTCGCGCACATAACGCTTCGGCGCGGTCTGAGCTTTGTGAGCGTGCCCGATCTCCGGCAGCGTCGAGCGGTGCGGCTTTACGTCCTGAAAACCAAGCTGGACGGCGTTGTATCCGTCGGGACCGTCCGCCGTCTTGACCTGCAACACGACGCAGGGTCCGGCCTCGACCACGGTCACGGGGACGCGCCGGCCGTCTGGCTGGAACACCTGCGACATGCCTATTTTTTTACCTAAAATAGCCGGGATCATACCTCGGCACTCCTACCAGCCGGTACCGCTCTCGCGGCCCCGCCCTGGCCGACAAACTCGCTGGCGGCAAAACCGCCTAAGCCTTGATTTTTATAAACACGCCCGCCGGAACTACCAGACGGTTGAGGGCTTCAACCGTTCGTGGAGTGGGTTCAAAGATGTCGATCACCCGCTTGTGGGTGCGCATCTCGAACTGCTCCCGGGACTTTTTGTCAATGTGGGGCGACCGGAGCACGGTGTACCGCTCGATCCGCGTTGGCAGCGGAATCGGGCCACGCACGATGGCGCTGGTCCGCTTGGCCTGATCGACGATCTCCACCGCCGACGCGTCCAGCGCCCGGTGATCATAGGCCTCCATCCGAATACGAATACGCTCTCCTGCCATGCGATTTCTTACCTGACCTCGCACCCAGTTCCGTTACCCCGATACTATGTCCGGCCCAAAAAGACCGAGACTTACCAAGATACAGGCTGGTAATGCTACGTCAAGGCCCACAACTCCAAAAACTCAAAAGGGTTGCAGTCCGCTGAAAAAGTCGCCGGCGGGAGGGCGCGGCTCACGGGAGGGCGAGGCTCAACGGGAG
>JAGMDK010000223.1 GCA_023128695.1 Phycisphaerae bacterium | reverse complement strand
AATTCATCCACAAATCCAACCCCGCCAAAACTGTCAGGCACCCGGAGCCGGTTGCTTTGTTCCGAAGTGCAATAAACGACACGCATCTATTCGCCGTTGTCGGGCTCGCCCGGCCGCGGCCGGCGGCCGCGACGCCGGTGCTCCATGAAGAACGTGATCCGTTCGCTCAGGTCGCTCCCCAGTTCACGCTCGAGCAGCTTCCGAGCCGCGGACAGGGCCGTGCGGCGGGAGAGGTGAATCAGGACGATTTTTTCGTTGTTCAGCCGCGGGATGATTTCGTGCAGATCCTGGATGTGAATGTGATGCCCGGCCCGCGCGCGCGCGCGATGGTCAGATTCCACGAAGGTACATTCGAGCAAGAGTATCTTACTATTGCGGACGTGATCGAGATCAAGAAAGCTGCCCGCGGCGGTATCGCCACAGTAAGCGACGAGTGGGATTTCGACCCGCCGGGTGATCTGAACGCCCTGTTTCTTGAGTTCCACGAGTTGGGGGCCGGTCAGGTTGTGGTACTCCTCGATTAACTTGTGACGCACCTCGATGGCCGTGTACCCCAGGGCGCGAATCAGCTCCCGCTCCCGCCGTCGGCAGGGGTGATTCACCTCAAACGGTCGCACGATCAGGTCGCGGCGAAGCGGGATGTCAACGCCGGGCTCAACTGAGTGGATGTTGGCGGGCGGCTCGTGTCCGTCAATGTCCGCCCAGATTCGCAGCAGCCGCTGGATCGCGCCGACCAGCGGGGCGGGTGCGTACAGATGCCCCGGTTGATTGTCAATGAACATACGCTGCGAGAAGTAGTATGCGATGCCGGCGGCGTGATCCATGTGTCCGTGGCTGAGCAAGATGTGATCGACGCCGAGGGTTTCACGCTGGGCGCGGCCGATGTCGAACGCGAGGTTGAGCTCGGGCGCGACGATGTAGGTCTCCTCGCCGGCGAGCGAAGATCCGAGCAGACGGATGTTTCCGTGGACGAATTCTGCCAGTGGTGCGGCCATGGGAGACGATTTATACCGCCCCGGCGGCAGAAAGTCCCGCAATTAGCGCGATTTTGTTTGACATACTTGATATTGTGGTTTACACTTGGTAGAGTAACAATCTGTGGTAGCCGTGTCTGTGTAAGGTGGATGCGGATAATGGTTCGTTGGCGGTCGCGTGGGTAGTGCGAGAGCAGGCGGGGGGACGCGCGACAGAGTGAACGGAACCAGGATTCAATGCGGTGTCCGTTCTGCAAGGAAGACGATGACAAGGTCATCGATTCTCGTTCGACCGAGGGCGGGCAGTGTATTCGCCGCCGCCGCCGGTGCCTGTCTTGTGATCGAAGGTTTACGACCTACGAGCGGATTGAGGATGCGATCAAGCTGGCGGTGATCAAGCGCGACGGGTCGCGCGTGCCCTACGACCGTAAGAAGATGCTCGAGGGTATCCGGCAGGCGGCCTACAAGCGTCCGATCACAGCGGAACGGCTCGAACAGGTCGTCGACGAGGTGGAAGAGCACCTTGTCACTGCTTACGAGAAGGAGGTCTCCAGCCAAACGATCGGCGAACGGATCGCAACGGTGCTGCGGCGAGTGGACAAAGTAGCGTATGTGCGGTTTGCGAGCGTGTATCGCCAATTCGAGGATGTTGGGGACTTTATTGAGGAGGCCCAGGACGTCATCGAGCGGTCCGCGGATGATGTCCCCGGGCAAGGGAGCCTTTTTGAGGGCCCTTCTGAGTCGTGAAACGTCGTAAAGCAATTGTGGTCACCAAGCGGGACGGGAGCGCGGAGTGCTTTAGTGTAACCAGGCTCTCGAGTTGCTTGGCGCGCGGGTTGCAGGCCCGGGCCTATGCTCCGCGTCTGGCCGGACCGCTCGCCCGGGCGGTGACGCTGCATCTGCGAGAGTGGAGCGACGATCAACCGCCGACCACGCAATACGTGTTTCGATGCGTGTGTTCGGTCTTGCAGCAGACGGGGCTGGGCGACGTGGCGGAGGACTTGAACCACCATCGTCGCCTGCGGACCGCTCGTCGCCGACGAACGCGGGTACTCGACGGAAGTGACCAGCCGGCGACCCGCGGCCGACCCTGGCGGAAGGCCGCGCTCGTCGCGACGCTCCGGAACCGGTATGGGCTGCGACAGGCGGTAGCACGATTCCTCGCGGGACAGATCGAGTCGCGGGTCTTCGCCTTGAACTACCGCGTGCTCACGAAGCCTTTTCTTACGGAATTAGTGCGAAACGAAGTATTGGCCTGGGGGCTGGCGGATCAGCAGGTCTTGCGCATGGATATCGACGCTTGCGAACATCCTGTTGCTCCCGGCCCGCCGAAAAAGGAGAGCTGAAACAAGGCATCGTTGTCGGACCGCGGAACAAGCGGCACGCCACGGCCGGAACAGCCGTCCGATGTATTGATGCAGCCATGATGGCCCGGGGCTCGCAACGTGCCAACGGATGGTTGTTTCGGGCCTCCAACGCTTGTTGGTTGGATGTTCGAGACCGTTGCGGGTCCCTTATAAACCTCCGTTCCCCTGATGAGGGCGAGTCGAGTCCCGCCCACGCCCACGCTCGACTCGCCCGCCCTTTTTTTCACCTGCCTTACTTACAGCCCCGCGGTATAATATCGGATTGGACGTATCATGGGCGGAGTTGAAGCCATGAAGCTGCCGGCTGTTTCAGAATCCCAACGCTACCGCGGACTCTACGTTTATGACTTTGGCGAGTGGACGGCTCTGGGCTACACGGCCGAGGAGATCGCCGTCCTGCTCGAAAGCGAGGCCTGGCGTAACGGCAAGGTGTACAAGATCGTCCGCGCGACACCCGACGGGCGGATGGAACTGCGGGGCGTGGCGCCGGAGCGTTTCCAGCTCGAAAGCGGTATGTTCTTTAACCGCAACGACTTGGAAGCTGGCCGGGCGGATTTCAGCAACCTGCGACAACTAGGCCACAGCCGCGCTGTTCCCTGCCGGGCATTCCTCCACCTGGCCGATCGCGGCGAATCCAAGGATGCGGCGCGCTATGTGACGGCGTTAATCTACCCGGCCGAATATGAAGACGAAATGAGCCGCTGGCTGTTGGACGCCGAATACGCCGCCGGCGATCTGGTCGAAGGCGGCCCGAGTCACGTGTCGAATTACTACGCCGATGAAAAAACGATATTGGAGCGGCAACAACTATGGAGCCAGCCCGCGATCCCATCTCGCTCTCCGGAAGAAGTGCTCAGCAGCGTCCGCCGAGCCGTGCAGCGCTAAGCCGGTTGCGACGGCTGCGAGCCTCGCTTTGGAGCCGGGCTTGGTTGCTGAGCACCTGGCTGGACGCCCACAGACGACCGAAAGTGCGGCCGGAGGACGTTCGGCGACAACTGTACCGCCAACAGACCCGCGGCATGGGTGTGCGGATGACCGAAGCCTGGCGTGATCGACTGCGGCCAACGTGGCTGCGCCTCAGGCGGCGTGAGGAGGATGTCGGCGCTTGATTCCCGCAGTGCTCGTGATCGGAGCCTATCTCCTGGGGGCCATCCCATTCGGACTGCTGATCGGCCTGGCCCACGGCGTCAACGTGCGCACGCAGGGCAGCCGAAACATCGGGGCCACGAACGTCGGCCGGGTCGTCGGCCGGAAATGGGGATACTTGTGCCTCGCGGCTGATATCTTGAAAGGCTTCGCACCGACACTGTGTGCTTCGCTGCTGCTAGTTGAGAATCAAGCTGATCCCAGACAGCAACTGATAGTGCTCCTGGTAGCCTTGGCCGCTGTCCTGGGGCACGTGTTTTCGGTCTACCTGGGGTTCCGCGGCGGCAAGGGAGTAGCCACCACGATCGGCGTCGCGCTGGGGATCTGGCCCGTCTTCACGATCGCCATGATCATCGCCTTGCTCGCGTACGCCTTGGCGCGCTTCACTACCGGTATGGTTTCGGTTGGATCGCTGGTGCTCGCCTTCGTGTTTCCGGCCGCGTTTTATGGCTACACGCGGGTCGTTAAGCTGTCGCTCGCGGACTATTGGCCGCTCCAGACGGTGGCCGTCGCGCTGGGACTGATGATCATCGTGCGGCATCGCGACAACATTCGGCGGCTATTACGCGACCAGGAAAAGAGCGTCAAAGAGTAGTGCTCCATTACGCATCGCTTGA
>JAGMDK010000222.1 GCA_023128695.1 Phycisphaerae bacterium | reverse complement strand
AAATGGCACCAGCATCATTGGCCCCGGCGAGGCGATTTCCACAAATGTGGGTGACAGCAAGCTCTTGAGCAGTGGCACACCGCACCGAAGAGCCGCGGGCCTGAAGCCCGCGCGGTCGTTCGCGACCTATTGCGGCCTTCTCACCGTGTCACGTTCTCACGTCCCCACGTTCCCACGTTCCCACATTCCCACGTTCCCACGTTCCCACGTTCCCACGTTTCTCAGCCCGCGGCTCTTCATGTTGTCCTAAAGCAGTACCCTCTTTGGACCCTATAAGGTAAAAATCATCGTATGAATACGACTTCCGATATCCAAGACCCGCGAATTCAGCGTGGCAACCTCGGCGTATTGCCGCCGACTCTCGCCTGGGTGGGTGGCTCCCAGGGAGCTTTGCACGTGCTGGATCAGACCCTGTTGCCGCTGAGCGTGCGGATGCACCGCTGTGACACCGTCGAGCAGGTCTGGGAAGCCATTCGCACGCTGCGGGTCCGCGGCGCCCCGGCCATCGGGGTGGCGGCGGCATACGGCCTGTGCCTCGGAACGCGGCCATTTTGCGATCTGCCGCCGACTGATTTTCTGGCCAAGGTGCGAGAAACGGGGGAGTACCTCTGTACCTGTCGGCCAACCGCCGTCAACCTGGCTTGGGCCGTGCGGCGAATCAGCGGTGTTGCAGAAGCGAACGCCCTCCGGGGCAGCGGAGCGGCGTGGGAGGCGATGCTCGTCGAGGCTCATGCCATGGCGCTGGAAGACGCGGAAACCTGCCGGCGTATCGGCGAGGCCGGGGCCGACCTGATCCCCGAGGGCGGCGGCGTCCTGACGCACTGCAACGCCGGGGCCCTGGCAACCGTGGCGTACGGCACCGCGCTCGCGCTGCTGTACGTGGCTCACGAGCGGGGCCGGCAGTTCAAGGTCTACGCCGACGAAACTCGGCCTCTGCTGCAAGGCGCCCGGCTGACCGCGTACGAGCTGAATGCCGTGGGCCTCGACGTGACGGTCCTCTGCGACGGGGCTGCGGCCAGCCTGATGCAGGCCGGTCGCGTCCAGCTTGTGGTCGTCGGAGCCGATCGGATCGCGGCCAACGGCGACACGGCGAACAAGATCGGCACCTACAGCCTGGCGCTGGCGGCCCGGCACCACGGCATCCCATTTTACGTGGCGGCGCCGCTGAGCACGTTTGACCGTTCCCTGCGATCAGGAAAAGAGATTCCGATCGAGGAGCGGCCGGAGGATGAGGTTCGCTGTGCCTTCGGAAAGCCGTTCGTGCCCCCGAAGGTGCCCTGCCACAATCCCGCGTTCGACGTGACCCCGGCGGCGTTGCTCACCGGCATCGTGACCGAAAAAGGTGTCCTGGAACCGGTTACGGAGGCTGTTATTACGATTTTTTTTGACAAAAGGGGTTGAAATGGGTTTACAGAGCCCTAAACTTCTGCTCTTAAATTTCATGGCGCGGTCGGATCGTGGTAGCGCATTTCTGTTTGCGCTCTTCCCCAATTTCTGAGCCGACCGTATGGTGGTTGCAATTAGGCTCATGGCTGACGGCGTGTGGCCGCCGGCTAATGGTTGAGCCAGGCTTGGTACGAAGGTTTGCGTTCTCGCAAAGGAGGCTCATGATGAGCAAAATGTGGTGGAAGGGTGCGATGCTCGTCCTGGCGACGGGCACCACACTGGGACTCGGTTTGGGCGGCGGCTGTCTGGCCAACACCGTCCAGCGCATCCTGGTAGCCGTCGCGTTCGATTAAGTCGACCGGCGGTCTGTAACTCTGATTCAAGAATGGGAGACATGTTAATGAAGTTCAAGATCAAAGCTGCACTGTTCGTGCTGAGCACCGGCATGATCGCGCTGGCCACCGGAAGCTGCTTCTTCCGCTACCTGGGCGACCTTGTCGGTGACACGATCGTGTTCCGGAACATCGACTAGTTGAAAAAAACGAACAGGTCCCCACGCCGCCCCGGTTCTTGGACCGCGGGGGCGCGTCGTGTGGACCGGGAGATCTTAGGAGACTCAAAATGAAGAAGTCCAAATGGGTGACACTCGTGCTGCTCGCCGGCAGTGCGACGCTGTTTAGTAACGGATGCCTCGGCTCCTTCTGGCAGGGCCTGTGGAACACCGGCTGGCCCACCAACAATCGCTGGCTCAATATGGGTGTCGACGTTGCCAATGAGGTGATCTTCGGCTAAGCCCGGCCTGGCGCGGATCACGGCCCGCCGTCGGGCCACGGTCCGCATGTGTTGACAAGTCGTCACGGCTGAGAGCGCCCCCACGAAACGGAACGCGGTCGGCACGTCGTCGGCCAGTTCGTTCGGAATAGAATTAGTGATAGGAGAATAACCATGTTGAAGCGCAAAGCATTTTGGCTCTTGCTGCTGGCCGCGGGTGGCATCATGCGGCTCGGAGTGGAGTGCTTCCCCGAGCCCGACGTCGCCCTGAACCTGTTGGATCTCAGTGCCCTCACGACCACTGGGACCACCGGCGGCTAACACGTTTGGAACCACCAGCGGCGGGCACCGCGGCCCGCCGGCGATTCCGAACTACTAACGGGGTACACCCATATTGGGTTGTATCCCGTTTTTCTTTGCGCCGAACTGAACCAGGCCAGAGGTAATGACAGCCGCTGCTGCCAATGACAATTCTGACGCCGATGCGCGTCACCCGGATATGGAGCGGCCGGAGTATCGTCGTCTGGAGCAGGCCGCCCGGAAAGCGGCCCGGGCCGAGGTTGCGGAGGCTCAGCGGCAACTCGCCCAGAGGAACGCCGCGCTGAACGCGCAAGCCGCCGAGGTCGCGGTTCAGCGAGACCGGCTGGACATGCTCGCGCATCAGCTCCACATCCAGGAAAGCAAGCTGCGGCAGGAACACACCGAGCTCGATCTTCAAACCGAGCAGATGCGCCGGCGGGCGGAAAACCTGGCGGCCCGCTTTCGGGCGCAACGGCAGGCCTTGCGACAGCACGTCGCCGTGGTCCGCAACCACGAGCGGGAGTTGGAGAAACGAACGCAACGCGCCCGGGACGAAATCGTCGCGTTACGGGCGGAGTTGCGGCAACGCCAAGCCGAGTTGGACGCCCGGGGCGCGCAGCTCGAGGTCTCTGAAGGGAACCTCAACACGCGCTGGGAGGAATTGGACCAGCGTGAACAGCACTTCAACGAGCAGCTCGCGGCCCAGGAAGCCGACCAACGTCGCCTGGCGGAACTGGAGACCGAGCTAGCACGACGCCGGAAGTCGGCGGACGAGGCACGCCGTAAGGCGGAGGAGATTGAGCGGCAAGCCCGGCAGTACCACGAGGAAGCACTGGCCCTGCGGGAGCAGGCCGAAGAGCGCGACAGCGAGAGCCGGCAGGCGGCGCTGGCGCTGGAGCTCGAGCGGCAAGAACTCCAGCGCGATAAGACTGTGATCGAAGAGGCCCGAGAGGGGCTCGACGCGCTCCGCTCGCAACGTGAACAGGATTTGACCCGGGCCCGGGGCTTGCTACGCGAGCAGGCCGAGCAGGTACGGCAGGCCCAGCGCTCGCTGCTGGCGGCCCCGCGGCGCTGGTGGCTGCGGAGCGGCGGCATGTCCGTGGCGGCCGCGATTCTGACCGCTGTTGTATGGCTGGCCTGGCACCCCGCTCTATACCGCTCCACAACCGAAATCCGCATCATCAGCACTGTAGCGGCCGGGCCCCGTACCGGCCGAGATGACCGGTCGGAGGCCGGTCCCTCACAAGAGGGGAATGTAGCGGCCGGGCCCCGTACCGGCCGTAGCCCCGCCACTTTGCCCGCGGCTGAAACCGACGCTCCGGCTGCCCCAGGCAGCCCGCTTGCCCGAGTGCTGGCCGAGCACCGCCGGGCTGTGCTCGATCCGCGACTCCTGGCCGATGATGATCTCGCGAATGAATGGGCGGAGGCTTGTGCAGCCGAGCGTGTAACGGTGACGGCGGCTAAGAAAAAACTGGTACTTCTGCTGAGCGTAACAGGCCCGGATTTTCGCGACGCCGAGCGCCTCGTCCAGGCCGCCGCCGACACTTATCAGCGGCGGGTGAACAGCGTTCCGGCCGACGTGAACCTGCCGCGGCACTATTACGATTTCCTGGCTTGGCAAGACGAGTTGCAAACCGCGCGGGAAGAGAAGAAGCTGGAGCGGGCCGGCGACGAGGCCGCCCTGGCCAAGACGCCGAATCCGGAGCAACGGGAGCGCATGGTGGCGGAAGCCGACCGCCTCGAAAATGAAATGGCCGGCGTGACCGCCTCGCTCGAAGAACAGCGGGCGGCCTTGGCAGTATTACTGGCCGCGAAGGTCCCGCCGGGACGTGTCGATCCGGCCGACGTGGAGGACGCCCTCACGCTGGACGCTATTTGTCAGGAAGACCACAAGGAATATCACGCCGTCGCGTCAAAGTACCGCACCGAATTGACCGTCAGCATGTTGCTGTTGGTGGACCCGCTGAAGTCCGTTCGGCAGGTCTTGGCTGACTACGCGGCGTCGCTCGCGGAACAGCGTGAACTGAACCCCCCGGCCGAGCTCACCCCCACCCTAGAGACGTGTGCGGCCGAAGTGGCGCAAATCCGGTCACGCTTCGCGGAGTTTGCCGTGCAGTGGCGAACATGGGTAGAGGAGGTCCAGGGCCTGGACGTTTCCCCAGACGCCGTCGAGCAGGCCGTCGTTGACCTGGTCCAACGCCAGCGCGATGTCGCGGGTGCCGTTCGGCGGCTGTCGAACGACGTGGACAAATTCGTGTCTGAGAATGCCGCCCGGGTCGAGGGGCTCGACGCGGGTGGCAACGGAGGCACGCGCGCGGTGGTCGTGGCCGCCGTCCTGCGGGGAGAGCACGCGGCCGTGAAAACAGTGGTCGCTGCTTATTTGGAAGCCGCCGAGAAGATCGCGCTGACCGAGAATGTGGAGCTGGACGCCCAGGACCGGCAACTCCGCGCCCTGCGGATGCGGCTCGACCAGCGGCGTGAGTTGGTCCACGAGCGGCTCCAGCTTCAAGCGGACCGGGTAGCGCGTGAGAGGCACGCTGCCCGCCTGGACGAAGTGCGCGAACGGGTTCTCCGGCTGGAGCGTCGTCGGGAGGAATTGGTGCGTGATCTGACGGCTGCCTTGCGGACCGTGCGCGGTCTCGACGAGGCGGTACGCCGATACGACGAACTGGTAGGGCGGCTACAGCAAGACGACGCCGACATTGCCCGACTGGAAGCGCGGATCGATGAGCTAAAGGAAAAGCTGGACAGCGCTCGGCGGCAGGGGCCGTCGCCGGATCGAGTGCGCGCCGGCCAACCGGTGACGGGGCCGGTCCGGCAGGCGCGTTACCGCCACGCCGTCCTGGCTGCGATGGTAGCCCTGGCCGCTACGTGGCTGGTGTGCGTGTTGATGATCACGAAACATCCCTGGCGCCGCGGTGAGGCCGACCAACTGGCTGAGTTGCTCACGTCGAATGAGGCCGAGCGGGAGTAACGTTCTCCTGCTGGTCAGGAAATGTAGCGTCCGGGACAGAGCCCTCAGAGCGATGGGTGGCACGGCCGTGTCGGCCGTGAATACATGCGATCCGCACACGGCTGACACAGCCGTGCCACCCCCCGTGAATACATGCAATCCGCACACGGCTGACACAGCCGTGCCACCCCCCGCAGGCGGAAGATGCGGCCTGCGAACGTTGACGGCCTGTGAGCCGCAGGCCGCTACATGACTTTTGCGGCGGACTGTTATCGTTGCAGCGCGGCGATCGCGTCCGCAGTGCTGTCGAAGAATTGAAAAAGCTTTTCCAGTCTGGTGATATGGAAAACCCGCTGGAGTTCGGGACGTGCCGCACTGAGGACGATTTGGGCTTGCGCCAGATCAGCCTTTTTTCGCAGTTGGATCAATACCCCGATCGAGCGTGACGAGAAGAACCGCACTTCCGAAAAATCGAGCACCATGTTTCGCCGGCCGAGGTTGTCCACGAGCACATTGAGCTCGCGTTCGGTGTTCTCTATGGCGGCGGCCTCCGAACTGGAGTCATCGGGGAAGCGCACGACGATGACATGCTCGTGCTCTTCGACTCGCAAGCTTGCTTCCTCGGCCATGGTTAAAACTCCACCGCGGGGACGCGGGCTCTCATGTTCATTCGGCGGCGGGCTTGGCCAGCAGATCCTCGATCCACGCTCGGGCGCGAGCCATGGAGGGGAATCCGAGCGTGGTTACCGCCAAAACGGCAAGGTGCCGCAATTCGTCCGGGCTGCAACCGGCGTCAAGCGCCTTGCGCACGCTGGCGTGAGCCCCGCCTTCCAAGTGGGCCCCGAGGCACATGCCCAGCTTGACGAGCGCGACGGTTTTCGCGTCCAGCGGTCCGGCCTTGGCCGCGGCCTCACCCAGGGCCTCATAGTGCTTCATCAACTCGGGGTACTGCTCTTTGACACGCTGGTACAGTTCCGGTAACTCAGCCATTTCGTTTCTCCTTTCGACATGCGGTCACAATTGTACGGACCGAACGGCCAAACTGGCAAGGGTCTGGTGGGCGTGATCGGTGTCAATACCCGAGTCCAGCACGGCGACCGTGATGCCCTCGCCCGTGAAACTCATGCTGTGCACGGCGTCGGCGTTGATGAATGGGCTGATTATTCGCGTCCCCCACCGCTAAAGCGATGGGCCACCCAACTCGTCCTTTCAGGTGTAACAAGGCACTAGTAGTCCAATATGGCATTTATTATAAGACTAGGTCGCCATGACGGCTAGGCTCGCTGAATTCCGTCGGTGCTTTGCTGTATATTTCCCCGCCAATTGGACCGGAACAATAATCCTTCTTGATCCAGTGAGGCCTTCATGTTAGCATGAGCTATGAGTAAGTAGGTATTCACTTCAACATCATGGTGAAGAGGTTGGTCTTCTTGGAAGGGATGGAAGAGCTTCAGGCTGGTTGTTCACTCGCTTGAGCGGCGGGAAAAGGAGTCCTTCCACCTGTGGTGATCTAAAACGCTCGGCGTCCGTGAAAGGCGGATTCATTTGTTGGGACGTGCGGAGTTTCTTGTTTCCTGAGTTTTTGGGCCATGGAGGGTGTACCCCTGTACTCCATGGCATTGGCGGATTTGGGGGAATGTTCTTTCTTAGGAGAAAGGGAGACAGAGCATGCGGAACTGGAAAATTGTTGGAGTAGGGGCCGTACTTTTGTGTACGTGCCTCGTACTGGCAGCGGACGTGCCGGTACAAGATCTAAAGTACGCGGATAAGGCGGCAATGATGTCCGCCTCGTCCCCGGCGGCTGACGTCGCCGGAATGGCTGTGGTTGCTCCGGCCAAGAAGGAAATCGTCGAACCCGAACAGCTCGGATCGGCGGTCAAGCCGGAATTTGTGGCCAAGACAGAATTTGAACAAGAAGTCGTCAAAAAGGAGCCGCTCAGCAAGGTCACATCGGCGGCGCTGTTCGGCGAGGGCTCCGTGCCTTCCAAGGGCGGCGGGCGCGGCCTGACCTGTCCGCCGGACGCCTTGTTCGGCCAAGATTCACACGAGGGCACCGCCTCGTGGAGCGCGGCCACCTCTGACCTGGGACCGACCGAGCAGTACAAGGTGTACGAGAACTTCTCCGCCGTGAGCGGAGACATCCAGCAGGTCCACTTCTGGGGCCTGAATCTCTCGTGGAGTGGAGGCTGGTCCAATTGCGATACCGAAAACCCGATGGACTTCCTGATCGAGTTCTGGGATGACGTCGGGGGCGTGCCCGGTACCGTGCAGTACGGCGAGACCATTTCCGTGCTCGGAAGTGCGACGGGCGAGCTTTACGCCGGCTACCCATCGTACGAGTACCTCGCGGTTCTGACCACGCCGGTCAGCGGCCTGGCCGCCGGCTGGGTTTCGATCCAGGGCGCCAGCATCGTCGGCCCGCCGGACTGCTGGTTCATGTGGATGAGCGGCTATGGTCTCGATGGCGACTCGCTCCAGTGGGACGGCACCGCGCTGACCAACACCCTGTACGATCGCGCGCTGTGCCTCGAAGGCGTGTACATCCCGACCTACGGAGCCTGCTGCGACGACTACACGGGCCTTTGTGATGACAATGTTGAGTATCTCGTCTGTCTCGCCTCGGGCGGCCGGTTTGCCGAGGGCGTGCTCTGTATCAATCTGGATCCGCCTTGCGGACCGACCGGGGCCTGCTGCGACGCCGATCTGGTCTGCTTGTTCACCTGCGTCGAGGCTGACTGTGATGCAGTCGGCGGAACGTGGTGGGAAGGCGAGGACTGCGACGCGGGCTTTGTCTGCCCGGCTACGTGCGAGCACACCGTCACGCTGTGGGACAGCTACGGCGACGGCTGGAACGGCAATACGTTGGACGTCCTCGTGAACGGCGTTCTCGTGCTCGATGACATTACAATTCTGGATGGTTACGGCCCGGAGTCTCACATCTTCCTGGCGGCGACCGGTGACACCATCACCACCGTGTTCACCGGCACTAGCTGGCCGGAGGAGAACTGCTACAAGATCTACGACGTCAACATGATCGAGATCTGCCGCGACGGATATGACGGCGATGAGTGCTACGGGAATCCGCCCGTCGGCGTCACCTGCACGGGTAACTGCGGTCCTCCGCCGCGGGGTGCCTGCTGCGACGACAGCACGGGCATCTGCACCGACGACGTCTCCATCCTGGATTGCCCGGAGCCGCTGCGGTTCGCGCAGGATACGTTCTGTATCGATCTGGATCCGCCCTGCGGCGGCATCCCCGGAGCGTGCTGCCTCGACGGCGTCTGCGAAGCGACCCTGACCGAAAGCGATTGCTACACGCTCTATCCCGGTGCCACGTGGTTCGAATGGGAAGAGTGCCCGGGCTTCCCCTGCCCGCCGGGCAACGACACGTGCGAGACGGCGATGGCGATCAACGAAGTGACGGACCTCCCGTTCGACACGACGAACGCGACCACGTCCGGGCTCGGCACGCACTCGATCAACCAGGACATCTTCTACTGCTTCACCGCCCCGCAAGACGGTGCGTGCATGTTTGAGCTGTGCGGCAGCACGTTCGACACCAGGCTCGCGGTCTGGGACGACTGTGCCTGCCCGCCGACGGTTGAGTTGGCCTACAACGACGACAACGGTCCGGCCTGTTCCGGAACGCAGTCGTCCGTCGAACTTAGCGTCATCGCCGGCATGCGCTACCTGGTACAGGTTGGCGGCTATAGCGACTATTCGGGTCCGGGTGACCTGACCATCTATATGCGTCAGCCGGGAGCCTGCTGCGTCGGCATCGTCTGCACGATCGAGACTCCAGTTAGCTGTGAAGCCCTCGGCGGTATCTACCTGGGCGACGGCACCGACTGCGGTCCGCCGAACCCCTGCCTCGGCACCTGCTGCACTATCAACGTCGATACGTATCCGTACACCGATGACGTCGAAGGCGGCTTCGGCGACTGGCAGAACGCGTTCGTCGGCGACGACACGGATTGGACCTGGAATGCGGGCAGCACGCCTTCGTCCAACACCGGTCCCTCCGGTGACCACACCACCGGCGCCGGCTACTACTTCTTCATCGAGGCCAGCAGTCACACCGACGAGGTCGCCATCCTGGACGGCCCCTGCTTCGATCTGACCCCGCTCGCCACGCCCGGCGTCGTCTTCTGGTATCACATGTACGGCGATGACATGGGGACGCTGGAATTCCAGGTCTCCGACGACGGCTGCGTGACCTGGGTGACGTTGTGGACGTTGTCCGGCGACCAGGGCGACCAGTGGTACATGGCCCAAGTCAGTCTGGCTGGTTACACCGACGTCGCGACCCGCTTCGTGGGCACGACCGGACCCGGCTTCGCCAGCGACATGGCCCTCGACGACATCTGGGTCGGTGACGTGGGCGCTGTGACCGGCGCCTGCTGTGTCGGCACGACCTGCACGGTCGAAACCGAGGATTACTGCGTCAATACCCTCCTGGGGTACTACCTGGGTGACTTCACCAACTGTGACGCCCCGAATCCGTGCTCCGGGGCCTGCTGCGACTTGTTCGACTGCTTCATGACGTCGAACGAGGGCGACTGCATCGCCGCGGGCGGCACCGAGTGGGCGCTGGGCGAAACCTGCCCGGAGTACGTCTGCTGGCCGTATTGCGACATCTGCTTCACCGAGACCGGCGATCCGGATGACTGGATCACCAACGTGAGGTTCAACACGATCGACAACACTACCGGCCCGGAAGGCGAGCCGTGCAGCTACGGCGACTACACCAGTATCTCAACGCCCGTCGCGCCCGGCACGACCTATACGCTGGAAGTGTCGTTCGATGGCAGCGGCACGTGGTCCGAATGCGTTACGGCCTTCTTCGATTGGAATCGCGACGGTGTGTTTGACAACGTGACCGAGCGCTACGACCTTGGTTGTGCGGACTGCACGCCGGGTACGCCGGTGACCGTAACCGGCGACATCACCGTTCCGGGTGATGCGGACTTCGGCCTCACGGGGATGCGCGTGATCGAGCAGTACAGTAGCCCGGTTACCGATCCCTGCACCGGCTCCACCTACGGTGAGACCGAGGACTACCTGGTCGACATCCAGCCGGTCCCCGGGGCCTGCTGCTATCCGGACGGCTCCTGCGACGAGCAGTTGCCCGACGATTGTGCCACTCTGGGTGGTGTCTACGGCGGCGCGACGACCGTCTGCGCGAATGATGACTGCAACGCCAACGGCGTCGACGACTTCTGCGACATCCTCGCCGGCACGTCGCCAGACTGCAACGAGAACGGTGTCCCGGATGAGTGCGACATCGCCTCCGGGTTCTCCGAGGACTGCAACAGCAACGGCATACCGGATGAGTGCGACGTGGCCTCCGGCACCTCGGAGGATTGCCAGCCCAACGGCATCCCGGACGAGTGCGAGGTCCCGCCGATTTGTCCGGGCTGTCCGGACTGCAACACCAACGGCATCCCGGATGAGTGCGAAGAGGACTGCCAGCCGAACGGCGTGCCCGACGACTGCGACGTGGATCCGACCGACCCCGACGGCAACGGCGAGGTCAGCGAGGACTGCCAGCCGGACGGCATTCCGGACGAGTGCCAGCTTGGTGACGGCCGCGCTGACATGATCATCCACACCAGTGCCCGCGGGCTGAACAACCCCGGCGGTCACCTGGTAGCGCTGCTTGACGAGACCGGCACGATGTACGGCCAGTACAACCAGATCGCCGCCGCGCAAGGCTCCACTTGGGGCTACCGCGACGGTGCGTACGACGGCGAGTACGTGTACTTCGGTTGGGATACTGGTGTCGCGCAGCACGATCCCGACGGCGCCAACGGCGTCCAGATCATCACGGGCGGCGCGCCCAGCGGCGTGGGCACTTGGCGTGCTCTGGCCTATGACCCGACCAGCAGCTTCGGCGCCCCCGGCTTCTGGGTGGCCTGTTGGGCTTCGGACCTCATCAAGGTCGACATGGCCGGCAACCTCCTCCAGGCCTGGCCGGACGACGGCTGGTCGCTGTACGGGCTCGCGTATGACGAGGCCACCGG
>JAGMDK010000221.1 GCA_023128695.1 Phycisphaerae bacterium | reverse complement strand
CACCGGTCTGATGACCGGCGTGCAGTGGTCGAGCGAGTACGGCTTCCCCGGCGCGACCCAGGGCGGTCTGGAGCTGTGCGGCGCGTTCCTGTACGGCGTAATCCAGGCTTCGCCGACAGATCAGGTCTTCTCGTGCGACATGACGGGTGCCTTGGATGGCCCGATCACGCCGAATCCGCGCGATCTGGACGGCCAGACGGGCGAGACCGGCAACCTCGGTATCGCGGTGGTCTGCCCGCCCGCCGGGGCCGACTGCAACACCAACGGCATCCCGGACGAGTGCGACGTGCCGCCGATCTGTAGCGATCCTCCGCCGGCGTGCAGTTTCGACTGCCAGCCCGACCTCATTCCGGACGAGTGCCAGCTCGAGGGTAATGATTGCAACACCAACGGCATCCCCGATGAGTGCGACATTGCCAGTGGCTTCAGTGAGGACTGCCAGCCGGACGGCATCCCGGATGAGTGCCAGTTGTATCACAATGACTGCAACGGCAACGACATCCCGGATGAGTGCGACATCGCCTCCGGGTTCTCCGAGGACTGCAACACCAACGAAATCCCGGATGAGTGCGACATCGCCTCCGGGTTCTCCGAGGACTGCCAGCCGGACGGCATCCCGGATGAGTGCCAGTTGGGTACGGGTGTTGGTCCAGTACTCCTCGATGAGGACTTCGTCGACATCACCGTGCTGCCCGATTGGCACATGATCAATCACAGCGAGCCGCTCGGGACCACCGACTGGTTCCAGGGCAACTCCGGCGTGTTCCCGTCCCAGGCGGGTGACCCGACGGCTTATATCGCCACGAACTACAACAACTGTGCCGACGGGACGATCAGCAACTGGCTGCTGACGCCCGAGCTCACGCTCGAAGACGGCATGACGTTGACGTTCTACACGCGTACGGCGGATGGCAGCACGTGGCCGGATCGTATGCAGATCCGCATGAGCCTGAACGGCGCCAGCACGGACGTCGGCACGACGTGTGAGGATGTTGGTGACTTCACCACCCTGTGGCTGGACATCAACGAGTTCTACACCGTCGGCGGTTATCCGGAAACCTGGGACGACGGTTTCTTCACCGTCAACCTCAGCGGTATCGGTGCTCCGACCAACGGCCGGCTCGCGTTCCGCTACTACGTGCACGATGCCGGGCCCAATGGGACCAACTCCAACTACATCGGGCTGGACACGGTCGTCGTGCGCGGCATTCCGGCGGCAACGAACGACTGCAACCTGAACGGCGTCCCGGATGAGTGCGACATCCCGCCGATCTGCACCGATCCGTGGCCGCTGTGCAGCCTGGACTCGAACGAGAACGAGGTTCCGGACGAGTGTGAGCCGATCTGCCTCGGCGACAGCAACTGCGACGGCCATATTGACTGGCGAGACATCCAGTACCTCGTCGAAGCAATGGATGCCGGCAACGGGGTTGAGTTGTGGAAGGCACTGTTCGCCCCCGCGTTGCCGACTTGCACCTACTTGAACAACGACATCAACGGCGACCTCGAGGTCAACTGGAAAGACGTTGATCCGTTCGTCGCGATCATCAACACCACCTGCCCGTAAGGGCGTGTCGTTCGTGTTCGAGTAGCTGGTTTCTTTAGTTCGCTCACACGGCAGGCCGGTGAAAAACTTCGCCGGCCTGCCTTCTTATTGCGCTGCGCCGGGGGGTGCCCCGTCCCGTTTCGCCAGCCCGGAGGGCGGGCGAACGGGGTGGGGGACCCCCGCGGGAGGGCGAGGCTCCTGCCGAGCCGCGGCTCAGCGGGAGCTTCGCCCTCCCTCCTTGAACAACGGCCGGTACAGAGCCCGGCCGCTACATTGGGACGGCCGG
>JAGMDK010000220.1 GCA_023128695.1 Phycisphaerae bacterium | reverse complement strand
AGGCTCCTGCCGAGCCGCGGCTCACCGGGAGGTTCGCCCTCCCGACGGATGCCAGATGTTTTCTGAAACGGCTCTAGCGTACCACACCGCTAAAGCGATGGGCCACCCAATCAACGATGATCCATCGAATCAGCGTTGACAGAGCACCAGTTACCACCGTTTCATCAGCGCCAGGCCCGTCGCTCCCGTCTCTGGATCGACATAGGGTATCACCTGCATGCCGAACAGCTCGGGGAACTGGGCCTGCTCCTCGCGCGCGATCGAGGTGCCGATCACGTAGCCGAGCATGCCGCCGAAGACCACGTCGGAGATGTCATGCACGCGTGAATCGAGCCGCTGGTAGCCGACCAAGCCCGCCAACGCCAGGCACGGCACGCCCACCCAGGGCCCGTAATACTCGTTCAGCACGGCCGCGGCGGCGAAGGTGCTGGAGGCGTGCCCGCTCGGCCAGCCGTGTCGTTCGTTGTCCGGCGTGCGGGTGTTGGCGGCGGCCTTCAGCGCTAGGGTCGTCACGCCGTTGACCGCCAGTGCCTGCGTCAGCGACTTGGCGAGTTCGTGCTCTTTGACGTCCTTGGTCAGGGCGCTGGTCAGCCACAGCACGCCGGTGGCGGCGAAGTGCGTGCCGGGGTGGCCGAGGACCTGGACGGTTTCGTCCAGGTCGCCGAGTTGGCGGTGCCCCCTGGTCCGCGCGCGGATGGTATGATCCACGCCGGTCTCGCGGATCGTGATGCTGGCTCCCATGGTGGCGGTCAGGAGCAGGGCGTTATCCAGGTCCCAGAAGCTGGTCTCGAAGCCTTTCCAGAAGTCATGCCCGCCGAGGGCCTTCGATTCGTGCCCCATTTGATGCCAGATGTTCCTCCGCCAATACCCCTGCGGGGGGACGAACTCGCCGGTCACGGGAGGAGCCGCGGGCTTCAGCCCGCGCGGTGGCAGGGCCGCCTGTGTCGTGGGTTGCGAGGCGGCGGTTTCGTCCTCCTCGCCGAAGGTGCAAAGCGTGAGAATGGTGTTGTCGAAGATGCCGGCTAAATGGCCGTGCGCAATGTTGCGCCGGTTCGGTGTGCGTAAGACCGCGCGGGCTGAAGCCCGCGGCTCTTCGTCGTCGTACGACCGCGCACAGTCATTTAGCAATGGTGTATAGGGTGCGGCAGGCGACCGGTCCGCGTGTGCGAGTTGGTCCGCCTGCTCGGCACAATACCGTTCGATGGCGTCCCGCGCCATGAACTCGCTCGCCGCCGGGGCCTGAGCTGTGCGGCAACCCGTGCTCAGTGCGGCAAAACACGTAAAACCCAACGCGGTAATCCAATAACGCCTGACAAGCTGGAAATGATATCGCACGGCCTTGCTCCACAACGAATCACTCTCTGGATCAGTGGTGTGGGTGATAATCTACCCGATCGAGCTAGCCTGTGCATCCGGGGGGCAGGGGGAGAAAAGGGGCCGCTACATTGGCCCTTCCTACGGACAGGTGGTATTCATCAGCGCCACTAGCGGATCGATGTCGCGCCAAGAGACGGTGCCGTCGGCGTTCACGTCGTTGTTGTCGAAGGAGCAGTCCGGCGTGCCGGGAGCGAACATGGCTTCCCACGCCGCGACGTTGTCGTTCATGGCCGCGACGAAGAAGTCGATGTCGCGCCAGGAGATCGAGCCGTCGCAGTTGCTGTCGCCGGGGCAGACGGAGGTGAGCGTAAATGGCGCATATTCACTCGCGTCGACGTTGCCGTCACTATTGACGGACGTCGGCACCTGGGCTTCGGGAATCAAGGGGGCCCCATCGCTGGTGCCGTAGGCGGCGAATGTCAGGTAGACCACCTCGGGGAGCTGGCCGAATTCCTGGGACAGGTCGATGGTGCCCTCCAGCCAGCCGGAGCCGCCGCCGGTGGCGGACTGGGCGGCGCCGGCGGCGTCGAACCAGCCCGACCAGCCGTTGTCGTTCTCGTTGCCGAGGTACGCCGACCAGCCCGCGACCTGGCCGGCCTTGGCCCAGGGAGCGGATTGGAGCGGCCCGGGCGTGTCGGCGAGGAAGATGAAGTGGTCGTTGCCTTCGCCGGCGTCCGGGGCCGCGACATAGAGCATGGTTCCGAGCAAGCCCGCATAGAGTTGCAGCGCGCCGTTTTCAGCAACCAACGTCGCTCCGGCGTCAAGCTGGCCATCCATGACCCATTCGCCGGGCGTGCCGCCGGTGACGGTGAAGTGCCAGTCGGCGCCGTCGTTGTTGTCCCAAGTTCCCGCGCCGTCGTTGAAAACCATGTCCAACTGCGTGGCGGTGGACTGAACCATGACCGTGATCTGCCAAACGGACTCGGACGCGTTCCACGTCATGGCCGGGTCCGGCGAGATGGTTGGATTCCAGTTGTTGAAGCCGTAGTGCAGGTAGACCTGCGGTGCGGAGGCCAACACGCGACCGGCGGGATCGTAGGAGATGGTGACGTTCTCACCCGCTACGGCCGGGTCGGGGTCGATCGTTACCGGGTCTCCGCCGCTGCCGCCGACGCCGATGTAGACATGCTGGATCGGCGACTGGGCGACATTGCCCATGCCGTCCACGGCCTCGATGTAGTAGTCAATCAAAACGTCCTGCTGCCCGGTGAGCATCGCGCTCCAGCGCAGAGCGCGGTACGTCGGCGTCAGCACGCCGCCCTGTGGCGGCACGTCGGAACTGGTCATCGGCTCGCTGTTCCAAGAACCGACCTCCGCCCCGCCGACGTAGGTCTCGTTCTGGATCGACGACAGTGGGTTGACGCCGTCGTTGTCCACCCGCCATTTGAGCGTCACGCTCGTCAGTGTGCTGATATCGTCGGCGTAGGTCCAGACCTCGAAGTCGGACGGCTCGGGCGTCGAGCCCCATTCGTAGCCGCCGGGATTGTACGGCTCGCGCTGCGGCAGAAAGATCGTCGGCGGAGTATCGTCAGGCTGACCGGCCAGCACCAGATCGGCGAAATAGACCGCTTGGTTGCATGCCCGGGTCACGTTGCTGTCCCAGATCTCGGTCCCGTCCCAGTACCAGTAGTCGCTGGCCTGGCCACACAGCAGCCAATGCCAGGCCTTCTCCGTGTTGCTGCCGCTGCCGGCCATGATGTTCTGCATATTCGCGGCAGGGGCGACGGCCTCGGCACTGAAGACGCGGTTCTTGGCCGCGGTCAGCACGGCCCAACTGTTGCGGTCGGGGCTCCAGCCGCCGGCGTCCGGGTCGGCCAGCCATTTCTTGAACTCGGGATCGCCATTGTCGGCCCCGGACCAGGAGCCGTCCTCGACGTGGATCACATCGCTCGGGTCGGGCGGAAAACGGTCCAGATAATCATCGATGGTGGACACGTCGTAATCGGGGTCGCCACTGACCCAGTTGACCATGTTCTGGAAATTGTTGTGGTAATAGGCGTCGCTGCCGCCGCCGTAGTTGTCGCCGTCGTGGTGCAGGACGACGATCATGGGGTGGGCGGGGTCGGTGTTGTACATGATGTACTGGTCCATCACCTGGTCGTAGAGGAACGCGCCGTAGCCGCCGCGGCCGTCCTCATTGCCCTCGTAACGGGCGGCGGGGACGGCGATCATCTGCGTGATGGTGCCGGTCTCAGGATCAATGTGCTGCACGTAATGTGGTTGGTAGCCGAACGGGGCGCTGACCTGGCTGGGAGCCCAGAGGTCGTTCAATTGCACCCAGGCACCGCCGCTGTCGACCGGATTGGGGTTGATCTGGTCGGCGGGGTTCGGCGCGAACAGTCCCGAATCGTTAGTGTGCGGGTAGCCGAGGCAGGCGCGGTCGAAATGGATGTTGTCGACCAGCACCCAGTCGATGCCCTCGGCGACCAGGGCGGGGATCATCCGCGTGGAGAAGGCCGTCTCGGCGGGGAACATGCCGTTGGAATACGTCGGTCCGCCGGTCCAGGTTTGTCCGTGGATGTGCTTGTGCAGCTTGATCTGCATGCGGATGTCCAACTCGTCGAGCAGCGGCATGAGCGGGTGGTGATAACCGAACGCAACCAGGTCGAGCCGCGGGTGGCCGAGCGTGGTGGACATGCTCACGCCCTGGTCGTAGCCCCAGTCCCAGTTGTTCCACATGCCGCCATTGACGCCGGCGGCTTCGAGGTTGTTGAGGTTCTCGATCAGCGAACCGGTGAAGCTGACCTGGGCGCCGAGGTGCGGCTGTCCGCTGCCGGCCTGGACGGCGTCGTAGGGCCAGGTTGTGTAAGGGCCGAAGCGCTGGTTATGAACATCGACGACGCTGAATGAGAAGCGGTTGTAGTAATCGGTGTCGATGAGCGACTCATAGGGGTAATAAATCGGCTGGTGCATGTGCCACAAAAAGCCGACGTGGATTTGCTCGTAGGCCGAGGCGCTGCTGATGCCGAGCAGAGTTACGAGACTGAAAGCAATTTTGACATGCCAACGAGAGCCAATCTTGTCCATTTCAGTCTACCTGTTCGTGACTAGTTACCATTAACACGAATGGGTGGCACGGCCGTGTCGGCCGTGAGTGTGGGGCAGAAGACACGGCTGACACAGCCGTGCCACCTGTCATGCCACCTGTCGGCCGTGAGCGCGGGGCAAAAGACACGGCTGACACAGCCGTGCCACCTGTCTGTGCCACACAAATCACAGGCTGGAAGCCTGTGCCACACAAATCACAGGCTGGAAGCCTATGCCACACAAATCACAGGCTGGAAGCCTGTGCCACATTGCTACAGCGCGCCGGTGGCGCTGCACTGGCAGGCGGCGAAGTCGGTCAGGTCGATATCGCCGTCACGATCCCAATCCAGTAACAGCGGGTCCGCTCCGCATGAGCCGGGGATCGTTGACGCCGGCCCGCCCATGCAATTGCCGAAAGCGTTTAGGTCCGGGACATCCACGTCGCCGTCTGAGTCGGCGTCGAACATCCCGGTGCCGATCTGCACGCCAAACGCGAACGACGCGCCGCCGAAGACCTCGATCTGCTCGATCAGCGCCAGGTTGCGGTTCTCATAGCCGGCGTCGGCCGGATTCGGGTCAAGGGTTGCCGGGCCGTGGAAGACCCGCACGAAGCCGCCTTGCGAGTTACTTACCTGATAGTAGTCGCCGGTGCCCGCGGTACTGAGGTGGTCGCGGCCGCTGGTGATCAAATCGGTCAGATTCGGCGAGGCCCCGACGCGGACGTAATGGTTGCCGCCGGTATTGTTGGTGTATGTGGCCTCCAGCATGGCACTGCCGGCGGGCAAGACGATGCGCTTGCTGAGCAACCCGTCCGGCGAGGTCAGCTCCAGATAATCACCGCCTAAGGCGACACTGTACTCCGCGTCCACATAGCTGAGGTTCATATCCTTGAACGTGCTGCACCGATTGGCGGCGGTACCGACGCGCTCTTCTTCGCCGGGCTCGGAGGGATTGGCCAACGGCACGCCGAGTACCTGAATGGCGTCGCCCAGCGTGTTCTCGATTGCAAAGCCGTGTACCAGGCGCCCCCCGCGGCGCTCGAAGCAGACGTACACGCGGTTGTTGTACAGCACGTATTCATCGACGCCGTCCTGATCGAGATCGGCGGCGAGCACCACCGTCTGCGGCCCCACCAAACCATTGGCGACATCATCAGCCCACTGGGCAGCGGCGGCGATCAGCCCCGCGCTACGAACGTGGTTCTGCAAACGCAACGACCAGGTGTTCACGCCGTCCCAGGTCGGGTCGGGCACCGGCCAGGGATTGCCGTAGTTCGTGCCCTGGTAATGCCAGGTCTCGCCGTAGTCCTCCTCGTGCCAGGCGGTCTCGTAGAGCAGGTTGGTGAAGGCATACTCGGCGACGCGCCGCAACCCGTTGTCCGGAGCGGAGGCGACCGCCGCCCACGCATCGTACATCAACGTGTTGGGCGTGTTCACGTCGCCGTGGGTCTTGCCGCTGGGCAGGAAGACGGCCCCGGCGGCGGCATCCATTGCGTTGGCCGAAGCATCGTCCCACGGCTCGGAGCCGGGGAAACGGCGGTGGTAGTCGCCCTGCTCACCGCTGATGACCGGCACCAGGCTGTAGAAGTTCTGCTCATTACCCCAATAGCCGGCGTTGTTGTTGTAGTACCAGTAGTGATAGCTGTCCTCGGAGGCGTGCTTGAGCCACTCGTAGGTCTGGATACCCAGGTTGTATAGATACCCGTGGTCGATGACCCAGTTCGGATCGTACTGTGGGTTTCCCGGGTTGGTCGCCCGATCGAGGACATCCTTGAGGTTGACGATCTCGATCCAGGGGTGGTTAGCGGCCCAACGGATCGTCTGCTGATATTGCCACTGGTTGTTGTTCTCGACGGACTGCCCCGAGACCGGATCGAAGCTCTTACCGGCCAACGCCTCCCAGTCGTCGAAGATCAGCGTCACTTGGGCCTGGTCGGCCTGCGAGGCCTTATCGACCAGCGTGAAGCGGGTATCGAGCGCCATGCCGCCGTCGTGCGGGCCGAACTTGGCCTGATCCTCGCGGTCGTTGATCTCGAAGCAGTAGACGCCGTTGATCTTGTGTAGCTTGTGCTGGTGCGGCTCATCGCCGCTGCCGTTGTAGCCGCTCCATGAATCACCCGGGTAGAACCACCAGTGCAGGTGAGTGACCTCGTCGAGGTATGTAGCCGTGTATGGACTCGCTTCGAGATCCTCGAACGTATGCCCGTCGAGCGGCGACAATCCCGTGGTTTCGGACCGGATCACCCGTTCCGGCGTGTGCATGACCCGCACGTCCCCCGGCGTCAGGCCGAAGTAGTCAAAAGCGAGATCGTTGAACAGCTCGATGCTGGTGGCGTTCACGTCGCCCTCGAAGTACGGCATGATGTGCTCGGCGAAGACGCCCCCGATCAGCGACCCGGGCCGCCCGTCGTTTTGATCGTTGTCGACGAAATCGGCCACGCGGGCGAGGAACGTCGGCCCGTCGGTGCGGGAATCGTCGCCGGGCGGTGCCTTGGCCCACTTCGTTGCCACCATCAGCGACCCGCTCATGTGGATGTTGAGGGGGACGTTGAAGATTTCGTGCGTCTCCAGCGTGCGGACGAAGCCGGTCTTGTAGCTCGTCGGCGGATCATAGAGATGCACCCGCAGGTCCTCGGCCTGGTTGATCGACTGGTTGCCGTGCGCGATGCTGGCGTACTTGGCCCGGCCGGCTAAGGCGTCGGAGGCGATCGCGCCGTTGATCACGCCGTCGTCGTAGCCGCGGCCGTCGTCGTAGAAGGTGTCGGTGGCGTCGCTGTGGTCCCAGATCTCGCCGGGGCCGCCGTTGCTGCCGTCCTTGACGGTCATCACCGTGAAGTACACGACGCTGGAGCCGTTCCAGCCGTGGTCGAGCAGCGTTTGGCGGGTGATGCCGAACTCGACGGCGTCGATCTCGCTGTGGTAATACGAGCCGAGGAACAGCCCGGTTGGGCTCTCGTCGGAGTCGATGGTGGTCCAATCCTGACTGTAGACGCAGTAGTTCACACCGTCGTACAGGCTGATGCAGACCTCCCAGGGGTGATCGACCTGCACGTCGGTCCAGTCGGGCATCCAGGTTTGGCCGCCGTAGGCGCAGTCGATGGCGACATAGATGTCCACGTTGCCGTATTCAGCTTCTAGGGCCAGGTCGTAGAGATCAACGCGGAAGTAGTAGTTATTGCCCTCTTCGCGGGAGTAGAAGGCAATCAGGTCGCGGCTGTCGTCGAAGCCGTCGTTGAAATTGTAGCGTCCCCCGACGAAGGCCCCGGCCCCATCGAGCGCCCGACAATCGGTGTGGCTCCAATCCTGAAATTCCTCGTTGTAGCTGTGGCCTGAAGAATCCGTCCCAAGCCACGGCCCGGCCCCGATCGTAATCGCGGCCCGAGCCGACGTCGTGGTCAATATAATCGTTGCGAGACCCACACAGCAGCACCGAAAGTGCATTCTCCCACTCCTTACTCCGCTTGGTCGGCTTGCGTGCTGAAGATTAGCCGCTGCCGCCGGGCACGGTTACGGCAAATTGGTTCCAAGATTTAGTTTAGCAAATCGCCTCTGCCGCGCCTATTGGTAGTCGGTTTGGGCTCCCGGCCCCCTCGACACGGGTGAGCGTCAACATAGTGGGTGGGGCGGGCCTCCGTGCAGGTGG
>JAGMDK010000022.1 GCA_023128695.1 Phycisphaerae bacterium | reverse complement strand
CGCCGCCGCGCACGGCGCCAAGTCAGCCGAACACCACGCTGCCGCCCGCGAGCACGCCGACCAAGCCGCGGCGCTGATCGAAAAAACCGGCTACCACCGCCGCGACAAGGACCTCGCCGAACTCAGAGCGCGTCTCGCGTAGACTGTTGCGCGTCTGGCGACGCGTTCGTCGCATTCGCCGCACCTGTCGGCCATAAAACCCCCGTTGCTCGTCGGTCAACGTCACCTTCGGAGCCACTCCGACCAATGAATAAGCCCGCCGCCCTCGTCGCCCGCGTACAATCCGTCCTTGTACACGCGCTCGCCGTGGAAGCGGAACGTGTCGCTGAAGCCTTCCAGGTAGTGGATGCGCAGAATGATGTCGCCGTCGGCCAGCAGGCAGCTCGCGTGGCTCGGACCCTTCGGTCCTTTCTGGAGGCGCGGGGGCTGCTCGTCGAAGGAAACGCCGTACTTGACCAAGCGATACAGCACGATCGTGTCGTCGCCGAGGCTCTTGCCGCGTTCCAGCAGCGCCACCAGATGCGTGCGGTCGCCTTCCATATGCTCAAACTCGCCCCGTTGGGAGAGGATTTCCAGGCGCACCCTGCTCTTGTCGGCGGCGGCGACGCGTTCGATCTTGAGTTGCGTCGGATATTCGCCGTGGTGTGACACATACGGCCGCGCCTCTCCTTCCTCGCCGCCGGAAGGAGGCCCCGTCGCGACAAACAGACCCTGCCCGGACCACTCTCCGAGCGGGATCTCGGCGTGGGTGGGCAGGGTCGCGCAGCCCATACTGAGCAGCATCAGCCCCAAGCCGGTCAGGATTCCCAGATTTCGCAACGTCATCATTTTGATTCTCCTATTCAGGATTCATCTCCTACAGGACACTTCGCGGGCCGACAGCGTCTCGGCCGCCTGTATGAACGGATCGCTTTGCGCCACCGCTGATGCGAGCACGGTCTCCGGCAGCGTATTGCCGGACGGTGCGTCTGATGCAGCCGCAACATTTGCCCAAGCCTCATCGGGATAATTCCACGCCGGCGAATCGGCCTCGAGAAAGTCACGAAACGCCGGCACCTGCCGGCCTTTCTTGCCGTAGTAGTAGCGAATGCCCTTCCAGATCGCCAGATTCGCGACCCAAGCCCGCTTCTTGAGCGGATAGAGGCCTAGACGCCGCAGCGACGAGCGCGGCGAGAAGAATTCCGCGAAGGCGGCCATCTGGGCGTGGCGAAGCTGCTTTGGGCTCATCCGCCGCGGCTCGTACACGACTGACGCGCCGTTGTAGCGCTCCCAGTCGAGCGTCCGCAGCCGACCTTCACGCTCGAATTGCCGATAGAACTCGGTGCCCGGGTACGGCGTCAGGATCGGATAGCAGCTCATCGCCAGGTTCATCCGTTGGGCGAACCGGCAGGCGTACATGCAGTCCTGCCAGGTGTCGTGGTCGAAGCCGAAGATGAACGCCCCCCACAAGCTGATGTTGAAGCTCTGTATCTTGTGGATGCGGGCTTTGTACGTGTCGGTTCGCACGAATTTCTTGCCGGCCTCGGTGAGCGTGCCCTGTTTCGGGCTTTCCAGGCCGAGGATGAGGCCCTGGCAGCCACTCTCGCGCATCGCCCGCAGCAGTTTGTCGTTATTACTTATCAGAATGTCACATTGAGTCGCCCAGGAGACCTTGAGCGGCTTGAGCGCCTCGCACAGCTCGAGTGCCCAGGCCTGATTGCCGCCAAAATTGTCGTCCGCGAAAATGTAGCACCAAGCTCGTTGTCGCTCTTTGGCCGCGCTGATTTCCTCGACGATGTCCGCGATGGAGCGCTGACGGAACTTGCGGCCGAACACGCCCGGGGTGGTGCAGAAGTTGCAGTTGTGCGGGCAGCCGCGGGTGGTCTGGATCGGATTCGCGACCAGATAGTTCTTTGGCTCGATCACATCCTTCCGCGGCGTCGCGATCGGGGCGGTTTTGAACGCCGTCCAGTCGTAGATCTTACGGATGGCACGCCGGGGGTCCTCGCCGCGCTCGATGGCCGCCTGCCAATCCGCCAATAGATGCGGCCAGGTGGATTCGGCGTCGCCTTGGCAAACACTGTCGCAATGTTGGAGAGCCTCCCGCGGGAGGGCACTGGGATGAATCCCGCCCAGCACGACCGGCACCTCAAGTCGGCGATATTCGTCGGCGATTTCGTAGGCCCGGTTAGCCTGGGTCGTCATCGCCGATATGCCGACCAGGTCCACGTCGGCCCGCGCCCGGTGCGGCCGCTCAAGCGTGCACTCGTCCACCAGCTCGACGTCCCACCGCTCCGGCGTCACCGCGGCACAGATCATCAACCCGGTCGGCGCAAACAGGGCCTTGCGGGTGAAGGTCATGGTCCGGATCACTTCCGGCATCGTGATGTTCGACAGCGGCGAGTTCGGATTGATCAGCCGAACCCGCGGCCGCCGGGCCGCTTCAGCAGGGACCATGCCGCTATTCATGCTTGCAGGCTTTGGGCTCGACTGGTTCCACGCCTTCGATTTTGGCGGCGGGGCACTCCAGCCGAATGGATTCCTTGGGGCCTATGATTCCGGCGATCTCCAACTCCGACATGCCCTGCTCTTTGGCACGGTGCCGTCGCTGGGCTTCAGAGATTTCCTTTACCACCAGCGTGCCCTCGGCGAGCGCCTCACGGCCCTTGGCTTCGACCGGCAGGCGCCCGAGTTCCTTGTCGTAGGTGAAGACCACGACGAGCCCCTCGCCCTCGTCGCTCGCGTTGTGGGCGAGCTCCATCCAGCAGCCGCTGTGCTCGCACAGGGCCCGGACGGTCCCGCGGACCAGAATCTGCTGGCCTTCATATTTCTCGGGCTCGGACAACACGTGCGTAACGGTCAGCGGCTTTTGCGTCGGGTTTTTCATCGGCTCGCCGAATTGCGTCATCTTTCCAGCGCAACCGGTCCAGACGACGAGTCCGAGAGATGCCAGGCATAGCAAGCCAAGCGAACGGTTCATCAGCAATTCCTCCTGGGTGTATCCTGCCTATGTTCAGCGTGTGCGCATGCACGACCGCCATTCAGGCGGAAGTATACGCGCTCGGCGGCGGGCTCACCATGGGCCGGTTTGATTCGGGCACCCTGGGTTATGGTGTGCCACTGCTCTTGAGCAGTGGCACACACGCCGAGCCAGGGCCGACGCGGCTCAGCGGGAGCTTCGCCCTCCCTTGCATGGCGCTACCCGTCAAGCGAGGGCTGACGGCCCCCCCCAACCAATAATGGTCACACCCCGCCGAACCGTGCCGCCGGGTCTTGGTTATAGAACAACGTCATCTGTTCATACAGCTCAGGGTGGCGGCGCTGCAAGGCGACCGGCTGCTCGAAAAACATCTCGGTCACCACGGCAAAGAACTCGGCCGGGCTCGTCGCACCGTAGGGCCTCAGCAGCGTGCGGCGACGTTGGGCGAGATCGTCGCGCAGCCGTTCGTACTCCCGCCCCAGCACACGCGCCCAGTCGGCGTACATGGACCGCCGCGGCAGAACGGGGGCGCCGTCGACCGCCCCCGACTCACTATCAAGTTGATGCGCGAACTCGTGCAGCACGACGTTGTGCCCGTCGCGAACGTCGATCGCACCGTGCCGCGCGTCATCCCACGACAACACCACCGCCCCACGCAGCCACGATTCCCCGGCCCGGATTTCCTCGCCCTCCACGACCGTTCCATCCGGCAGCCGCCGGGCGGCGTCCACGACGTAGCGGGCCGGGTAAACCAGGATCGACGACAGCTTCGGGTAATAGTCGCTCTCGCGATTCAGCAGCAACATGCAGGCCTGGGCGGCGATGGTCACCCGCATCTCGTCCGTCAGCTCCAGCCCGCCACAACCTTCGAAACGCTTCTCGCGCAGGAACACTTGAATATGTCCCTGCATCTCCTTTCGCTCGTCAGCGGCGAACAGGCGGCAATAGGGCACGTTCCGTTCGATGATCGCCCGCCACTCGGGCGGAAACGGTCGTTGACTAAGCCGTCGTCGCCGTCTGCGTTTGAAGCCGAACATCCGGGTACCTCTTGTAGAGCGCCAATCAGCCTCTGCCGAAGAGCCGCGGGCTTCAGCCCGCGCGGCGTCGCGCGGACTGAAGCCCGCGGCTCTTCGGGTATTATTACATACTTTTTAGATTAGCATTGCTTGCTGGTGCGAGAATCCTTTCTCGCACCAGCAAGCATGTGCTGTGTGCCACTGCTCTTGAGCAGTGTCTTCTTTTGACCAGCGGTAGCTTGGGCACTGCTCAAGAGCAGTGGCACACATTCCGATCGATACGCAACCAAGCAGGGTGGCACGGCTGTGTCAGCCGTGTACTCGACCGCTACGGGCAGGTCGTGTTCATCAGCGCGACGAACGGATCGATGTCACGCCAATTGACGGTCCCGTCTTCGTTGGCGTCGTTGTTCTCGAAGGAGCAACTCGGCGTGCCGGGTGCGAACATCGCTTCCCAAGCGGCCACGTTGTCGTTCATCGCCGCCACGAAGTAATCAATGTCACGCCAGTTGATCGCGCCGTCGCAGTTGCTGTCGCCGCGACAGACCTCGCATTCGTCTGGGATCCCGTTGCCGTTGGCGTCCTGCGACGTGCCCGCGGCGATGTCGCACTCGTCGAGCACGCCGTTGGTGTTGCAATCGAACGTCGGGTGCAGCATCGCCAATACCCGATACTCGCCGAAACCGATGAAATTGGCCTCGCCGCCGGGGTCGCCGTAGAGGCGGATGGCGTCACCCGCCAGCGGCTCGAAGGTCAGCGTGAACGTTTCAAAGTTGACGCCGTTGTTGCCGGGATAGGGCGGATCGGAATTCAGATTCGCGACGTCGGTCCAGTCGCCGTCGCTGCGCACCTGGACCTGGAAGGCATCGAACCAGCCGCCGTCCACGAAGTGCATGCCCTCCTGGAAGATTAGGGAGTGGAACTCCCGGGCGTAGGAGAATTCGTATCCCATCCAGTCTTCGTCGCCCTGGTCGCCATTGTGAAAGGTGTCGTACTGGCGCCAGTAGTCCATGCTCCCGACCGGCGGGTAATCGCCGTTGCGCATGGTCTCTGGATTTGGACTCCCGCTGCCGAGCGGATAGGGCGGATCGAGCTCGAAGATCTTGCCGACAAAGCCGCCGGCCATGGTGATGTCACCGACCCCGGCTTCGCACTCGTCGGGCACGCCGTTGGTATTGCAGTCCATACTCGTGCCGACGGCGATGTCACATTCGTCGGGCACGCCGTTAGTGTTGCAATCCTGGCTGGTGCCATGCTCGATATCGCAATCATCGAGGATGTCATTCGAGTTGTAGTCCCATTTCGTGGGGTCCTCATCCGCGATTCCGGGATGAAAGTCTGTGCAAATCGGGTTCACGATGACGAACCCGGGGTCAACATGGTGAACCCAATCCAGGGGCTCCTCCGCTGGTATGTCGATGGTAATATACGGGATTCCGTATACGCCCGTGTCTAGGATGAGCTCCGCGCCGTCGGCGACGTTCGTGAATAGGAATTGGGGCTGTACGTTTAGAGAGGTGAAGAACGTGCCGCCGTTGCAATGCGTCTTTTCCGCGGTCAGGAAGCCCTCCGGCGGCGCCACCTCGGAGAGGCCCACCACTACGTCCCACTCGCAAACGTCGAGGTTGCCGTTCTCATTCTGATCGAGCAAGCCGCCGACGCCGCCGCTGCCGCCGTTGGCGTTGATCTCGTCCACATCCACCTCTCCATTACCGTCACAATCACTCGGGTCCGTGCCGATCTGAACCTTGATGGGTTCGAGGGAGACGAGGTTCAACTCCACGAGCTCGATGGAAACGGTCTCCGGAACGGGCGTGGGGGGCGTGCACCGATCAAACGGCTCTTCCCACCGTCTGATGAGTGTGTCCGCGTCGCCGAAGGGGCCGCCGGGCTCCAGCGGGTCTCCCCGAAAACAGACATTGTCGGTGAATGGTTCCGATTCCAATTCCCCCTCTGAGAAGAAGAACCCGGCCGGAACCGCTTGGTCTTCGGCGCCAAAATTGTGGCAGGTGGCCTCGCCCCGGGGACTTTCATCCGGCGAGACCCACGGATCAAAGAACGGCGGCCCGGGCTCACAGTCGTCGTCCCGCCTGACAAGCGCTGGCGGCGGACAGTTGATGACGGTAATGGTAATATGTGTAGCGACAGGTCCAGTATCGTCTGCAAACCTGACCGTTTGCGTCGGACAATCCGACATCGGACCGAGGAAGCTGCCGCCGAGCGCGTCACATTCTTGCGGCGTAATAATCCGGCAATCCCGTATGCTGATACAACAGGCCGCCGGGCAGGGCCAAGGCGTGCAACCGCTTTCATCTCCCAGGTAGGTTCCGAACGCGAGACAGCATTGCTCCCTCGTTATAACCGTGCAAGAGTTGTCCGGCAGACAGCAACCGCCGGTCGGCGCCGGCCCCGGCGGACAGGGGTCCGGATCGCAAGTGGTACCGGCGCCTTGGAACACTCCACATAGAACCGCGCACCACCAGTCGGCCGTCAGTACGCATCCCAACTCAAGGCAACACGCGCCCGACAAGCAAGGATCCGGCTCGCAAGTTGTGCCATCACCCTGATAGTCTCCGCCGGCGCTAGCGCACGCCGCCTGAGTAAGCACGGAGCACACACCCTCTGGCGAGCAGCAAGCCCCTACGCAGGGGTTCGGATCGCACGTCGCGCTCCCCGCCGGTATTCCGCCGAAGAAGAGGCAGCACGCCGGATCAATCATCAGACAACTCGAATAATCGGGCGGCATACAGCAGGCCTCCACAGCGGTGCAGGCTGATCCCGCTCCCTGCGGAACACCGTCTATTTCTTCACAGCACAACGGATCAAGCATGAGACAGTCTTGATCGGGCAGGCAGCAGGCCTCCTCGGCGGTGCACACCGTCTCGGGCCCCTGCGGGACGCCATCCTGCTGCTCGCAATCGTTAGGGTCGACATCGATGCAGGTACCGTCCGGCAGACAACAAGCCTCGGGCGTGGGATAGGTGTCATGGTTGGCGGTCACTAGGTTGGCGACCCAAACACCACCGACCGGATCGCTATACAGAGGGATGACGCCCACCGGGTGCAGGTAGGTTGCATCCGGCACTATACAGTCGATCACCGTGGCGACATTCAATGCCGTATGGTTGTACGCCAGTTGACCTCCCCCCAAATCGATCTCGAAGAATACTTCGAATGCGCTGTCGCCCAGAGCGGGATTGCCGGGCTGCTCGACGATGGCGCCTAACGACGCCGACAGTGGGTACGCCCCGAATTCGGCCCCGGCGATCAGGGTGACACCGGCCCCGAAGAGCTCCATCTGGGTGATTTCAGTGTCGATCACGTCGCGATGCCCGTCAGCAATAGCCACGTCGGGGTAGTGCATCGACACGTCCAGCGCGCCGCTGCGTCTTATGGTTACCATGCCGTTGAGCGTCAGGCTGGTGTCCGCGAGGCCATCGCCATCGAAGTCGATGCCGACCAGGGCGCTCGAAGGCATGAAGTCCTCGCCTGACATGCAGGTGTCGATCCAATGCGCGCCGGGGCCGCAAGTAGCGCACGGATCGTCGTCACATGGGTTCGGGGTGCAGTCCGTGCCGGGGCCTTGATACTGCCCGCCGGCGTTGTAGCAGTCCACCGGTGAAAGCTCGCTGCACGAGTGGTCGGGGAAGCAGCAGGCGCCGCCCCCGTCGGCCATAAAACCCCCGACGAACGGCATTGTCGGAACGTTGGAAATCACGAAATACGGATCGCCGTTGGCATCGAGCGGAACTTCGAGCGTGTAGGGGCCCGCGTCTTCTCCCGGAGGAATCCGGACAGCGCCGAGCAAAGAGACACGGCCACTGTCACCGTCCTGCGGTCCACCGGTGTACAGGTTCCAGTTGCTGCCGCCGGTGCCGCCTTGGTTCTTGATGCCGTAGGCGGACACAGCCACGAGGCTCTGGCAGGTGTTCCGGAAGGTCGAGTAGTTGTCGGCCTCGGTAGACCCACCGTCCCAACGCCTCACGCCCAACGGGGGCGCCATGTTGTCTACCTTGTACCAGAACGCCTCGAGATTGGTGGCTTCCTCGCCCGTGGCGCAGTCAACGAGGCACATAGAAGCCGAGTGCAGAACGTCGCCGGTGTCCTCGCCGAAGAACTGACCCCAGATGTAGAACCACTCATCGCCGACTGCCGGATTGTCGCAATCCTGGAGGTTGTACCCGCCAGTCATGTAGCAGGGGCCGGCGGTGAGGACGTAGTCACCGCTGTAAACATCCGTATTGTTGGAGTAATCCGGAATATAGTCGTCCGAGGTGATCGCTGTCGATGGATTGTCGATCAACCACGGCTCGCCAGCCTGAGGGTGCCCGGCCGGGTAAAACCCCTTGGTGAGCCCGTAGCCTTCACGTGCGGCAGTGAAGAAAATCCGATACTCGGCCACGGCCGTTGTGACCAGGAAACACACGGAGAGGACACACATTAGTCTTTTCATGGTGGTCATGATTTAATCTCCTTGTTCCATAAGAAGTCAGTCAGTAGTGGGCGCCCCGGACGCACCAATCCCGCTACCCTGCTTTTCATGCCAGACATAAGTTGGCCGTCTTCTTTCCACGTAGCGCACCTGGAGTTGTTACGATTGGCTCCGTTGACCTGTGTCGATGTGGGACCACTCACACCAGCCCCGTTAATCGTGGACCGGTCCACCTCCCGCCTACCAAGGTGGATAGACTCCTCGATTGAAGTATATCACAGTCCCATAAGTTGTCAAAAAATAAAGACTTGATTCTTCGTTTTTTCGGACTCCAGCCGTTACGTCGCCTAACAGTCCGCCGCAGAAGTCCTGCTGGTCAGGAAATGTAGCGTTCGGGCTCTGTCCCGGCCGTAGAATACGGGTAAGCGCTCCTCTACGACAACGTCCGGGACGGAGCCCGGACGCTACATTTGTCGGCCTCTTACGGGCAGGTCGTATTCATCAGCGCGACGAACGGATCGATGTCACGCCAATTGACGGTCCCGTCTTCGTTTGCGTCGTTGTTCTCGAAGGAGCAGCTCGGCGTGCCGGGCGCGAACATCGCTTCCCACGCTGCCACGTTGTCGTTCATCGCCGCCACGAAGTAGTCGATGTCACGCCAGCTAACGGCTTCGTCGCAGTTGCTGTCGCCGGGACAGATCGGCGGGGCCTCGCACTCGTCGGGGATACCGTTACTGTCGGCGTCCTGCGACGTGCCGTCGGCGATGTCGCACTCGTCGAGCACGCCGTTGGTGTTGCAATCGTACGTCGGATGATCACCCGCGATCACGCGCAACTCGCCGATGCTGATAAAAGTGGCCTCGCCGCCCGGATCGCCGTAGAGGCGGATGGCATCGCCCGCCAGCGGCTCGAAGGTCAGCGTGAACGTCTCGAAGTTGACGCCGTTGTTGCCGGGATAGGGCGGCTCGCTGACTAGGCCGGTCACATCGGTCCACTCGTCGTCGACGCGGACCTGGACCTGCCATTCATCGTACCAACCGCCGTCCCAGAAGTGCATACCCTCCTGGAAGATGAGCGAACGGAACGTCCTCTTCTCATAGAACTCGTATCCCATCCAGTCCTCGTCGCCCTGATCGCCCTCATGGTAGGTGTCATACTGAAGCCAGTACTCACCACTGCCCACCGGCGGATACACGCCGTTGCAGATGGTCGACAGGTTGCCGCTGCCGCTACCCATGGGCTCGGGCGGATTCAACTCGAAGATCTTGGCGGTGAAGGCGGCGTATTCGGCGGTGATGTCAGCCGTGGCGGTCTCACACTCGTCGGGCACGCCGTTGGAATTGCAATCCGGGCTGACGCCGTAGGCGATGTCGCATTCATCCAAGTAGCCGTTGGTGTTGCAGTCGCGGGTGCCGTCGGCGAGATCGCATTCGTCGGGCACGCCATTGGCGTCGCAATCCTGACTCATGCCCTGCTCGATGTCGCACTCATCCAGGTAGCCGTTGGTGTTGCAGTCCTGGCTGGAGTTGTCGGCGAGCTCGCATTCGTCGGGGATGCCGTTGCTGTTGCAATCCTGGCTGGTGCCCCAGTCGATGTCGCAGTGGTCGAGGACGCCGTTGAGGTTGCAATCTTCGGCGATCCCGTCGGCCAACTCGCAGGCGTCGTCGCCGCCGCTGCTGTCGCAGTCTTCGCCGCAGAGCCAGGAGTAGCCGAGGAAGGTGCCGCCGGTCGCGGTACAATCAGCCTCATCGGTCATGATGCAGCCGTAGTCGGCCAGGCAGCAGGCCCCGTCAGCCAGGATACCGCCGGTCAGGCGAAAGCTGAGGTCAAAATCGTTCTCTTCGGGCGGCCAATAACCCAGATCCTGTAACGAACGACCATTGCCGACCCCGCTGCCCATCCATAGGAAGGCGCAGCCGTTCGGGTTGGGGAGGCTCTGGATCGAGAGCCACCCGTCGGTAAGCGCGCAGCAGGGGTCGAGATCAGACTCCCAGAGCCACAGGGTGAATCCGGCGTAGGCCCCGGGTGCGATCTCGGTTGGGATCGGGGCCAGGGCGTACGTGCAGACCGGGTTGTCGCGATCGGGCAAACCGGTGCCGTCATCCGGATAGAACTTGGCCTCGAAGGTCATGTCCACCGGATCGCAGGCGAACCAGCCGACATTATTAAGGCTCAGACCCCACCAGTGCAGGTCGCAGATGTCGTCGCTGATGCCATAGAAGTCGTCATACGCCAATAAGCCGTTTTCGACTTCGTGATCACTGATGACGGCCTGCCAGGCGAAGGGGGGGTGGGGCGGCTGTTCGTAGAGCGTCTCGTCTCCCGCTTCGACGTCACAGCCCACCGTGACATACCCGACGTTAAGACCACAACAATTGTGCTCCGGCGTGCACGGGGAGCCGCTGCCCACGGTCAAGTCGCCGAAGCCCACGCCGCAGAACAGCGGGTCGGCGGAGAAGTTGCACGCTCCGCGGCCCCGCTCGTCCTCGTCCTGACCCTCGATGAGCCCGACCCAGTCGCCGCCCGAGTTGCCGTACACGTTGCAGGCGGTGAACGTCGCGGTCGCGGTCCCCTCGCCGGCGACGGCCTGCCCGCCCTTGGTGTTGGCGACGATCGTCTGCTCGGCGATAACCGTGCATCCGGTCCCAACGGAAATCGCGGCGTCGATCTGCTGGCTGCTCGAACCGTTGTTTGTGATCGTGCAGTAGTAGAAGTCAACGGTAGAGGAGTTGATCAGCCGCGCCACACAGCCCTTCGAACCGGCGGTGTTACCGGTGAATTTGCTGTGACACATGACGTTGGTGGAATTGTCGGAGACAAACGCGCCGCCCGTTGACGTGGCCGCGTTATCAGAGAACAGACATGTACAGCAGTTCGTGACGCAGTCCTTGAGATACATCCCGCCGCCGTCGATGGCTTCGTTATTGTTGATCCAACACTGGACAAAGAAGGGGGAATAGGTAGAGGAGAGGTTGCAGAACGCTCCGCCGCCTTTCTGGCGGGCTGTGTTAGTACAGATTATACACTGCACGAACCAAGCCCGGAAGTTGTTGTTGCCGGCAATCGCGCCGCCGTTGGCGGATTCGTTGTGATGCATGATGCAATTGACGATCGTAGGTTCGGCATTGGTGGGTCCGTAGATCGCGCCGCCGTACATGCTGGTATAACCATCAGTGATGGTCACGCCCTCGAGCACGGAGTCGGTGCCCTCGCCGGAATTGAACAGGAAGCCGCGAGCCGTATCAGCGGCGTTTGCATTGCAATCGATGACGGTATCGCACGCCCCGCCCTGCTCGTAATAGCGGCTGGTGGCCGAGGTCCAGCGCCCCCAATTCCCGGTCTTCGAACGGATGGTGACGGCCTTGCCACTGAAATCGATATTTCGGTTGCCGGTGCCGGTGAAGGGGTCGCTGCCGCCGTTCGTCCACAATTCCACGATATCGCCGTTGACAACCGAGGACGAGTCGATGGCGCTCTGGATCGTGGCGAAATCACCGCCGCCGCCCGGCTTGACGATGTGGACGTGGGCATAGACTACGTCGAAATTGATTTGGTCGCCGACGGCCAGGTTGGCCACGCCGGTGGCGATCACCGTGCCGTTGGGGATATCACCACCCAAGCCGGCGTCATTCCAGCCGTCGACGTCGACCGTGAAGCCGAAGACCATGCCGTTCTCATAAGAGGCGGCGTACTTCGAGGTCGGGTTGGGGAAGTTGAAAGTCATGCCGATAGCGCCGTCAGCACTTGAGGGAGACGGTGCGCCGGGGGGGAATTGAAAGGTGGAAGAACTATACCCCGTGAGCTGCTTGCCAACCGTAACCAGATACGGCTCCGCGGTGCCCCAGCCGGGATTCGCGACCCCCGCGCCCGGGTACTTATTCCAGCTTGATCCCACTGTGTCGAAGAAGATAGAGTGGCCGTCTCCGTTGCGGTCAATCCCGGGCGTCAGGGTGATGGTCATGCTGACGATGCGATTCCCGGCGCCGGCGGCACTTCTGAACAGGAACCGATCGGGATCAGACCCATTTGGCATATCCTTAGTGAACGTGGCCGCCACCTGGAACTGAGCCATGGCCGCCGGCACCAGAATGGCCAGGATCGTGACTAGTCCAACGTTGCGTTGCAGGTTGCGGGAATGTGCTGTTCGTTCATGATGTTTCGACCCGAGTGACATGACATGTCCTCCTCACTGAGCGTCCCCGCGCGTTTCGCCGCCGGCGGTTGGGGCCGCCTTCTTTCCCGCCGGCAGCCAGGTCCTTCAACGTTTTCGAGTGAGCACCGACGTGCGTCCGTCGCCGAGTTGTGTTACGTGTTGTTTGCATCGTGTGTCGCCAGTTGAATGCTCACTCTGCTAAACGATAGAAGGCAAGTGCGAAACTTTGACAGCAATTCGGTTGCGCAAGTTCAAGTTAAACGGTTTCTCCTTACAGAATGGTTTTGGAAACACCAAACAGTAGACTATGCGGGTCTTGACTTTGTTTGTCTTGACTATGTTGTCTTGTAGAGATGGTGTAATCCCCCATGACTAGCATCCCTTCGGAAGAGACGATCAGCGCGTACATTGGCCTACTCTCTTTTTGGAGTTTCCTTAAGATGCACGCTGTCCCAGCGCCGCCGTCTGCCGGCGCGCTACAATCACTTGGCTGGGCCGGCGGGGGCTTCGCTGGCGCCCGGCCCGTCCGGCCAAGCCACCTGGCCCCCTACTTTCTAAAACGTAAACGGCGCCGTTACTCGACGCGCTTTTTTTCATTATTCCCGGCCCAAGCCCTCAATTGATGTGCGACGGACTGCTAGTGCTCTGTCGCTACTCGATTGATGGATAAAGCCTCTTCAGCTTGATTCTTGCGTCTGTGGCGGTTGATGGGTGGCACGGCCGTGTCGGCC
>JAGMDK010000219.1 GCA_023128695.1 Phycisphaerae bacterium | reverse complement strand
TGGTCAGCGTGATCCCCAGCACGCGCGCCCCGAGTTCCGCGTCGTCATAGAACAATTCGTAAAAGTCCCCCATGCGGAACAACAGAATCGCGTCCGGTGCTTGCTGCTTCTGCTCCCAATACTGGCGCATCGCCGGCGTGAGCTGCGCATCACTCGGCGGCGGCGCGTATTTCACCGGCGGTTGGACAGGTTCAGTCGGCACAACCGAAATCTAGCCGACTCAACCGGCTCAGGGAAGAGGCTACAGAGAAGTGCAAGAGAAACCATTCCATACTGAAGCTATGCCGCACAATTGCAGCCGTGCTGCGCAATGCCGCAGGCGTGCAAAAGCGTGGACTCTGCGCGATTGTGCAATGTCGGTCCCCCAGCCCGTCCAACTGTCTGTTAAACAAGCACTTGGGGCGAAATGGGGCTCCCGCCACAGAAGGTAGTCATACCCCGGACAAGATTTTAACCAATTCCTTTTGACTCTGGCCCTGCGTGTGCTATATTTACGATATTATGGGTGGTCGTCTAATGGGGACGGCAATGTCACAAACATGTTTCATTTAATGAAGGAGAATGCCATGGCTATCATTTCCAGGAGTCGGGTTGTCTTGCTTGTAGCCGTCGCTTTGGCTTGCGGCGCCTGTCAGGCGGAAGGTCCGAGGGCCCGGCCAGAGAAGCGCGGCGGCGACCAGCCGGCGAAAAAACCGCCGATCCTGATCTATTCCGACATGTCACCGGGGTCATATCTGCACGCCTTGGGATGGAAAATGGTTGGGGAGGGCTCGGACCGCGGCGCGGTGTTGACGACGGACCCGGCCGAGTTCACGACGCGTCTGGCGGGAGGACGACACGAGCACATCGTTGTGGCGGAACGTTACACGGGCAGTGAGCCGGCCTATGCGGCGGTACTGCGCAACTACCTGGCCGCGCATCCCAGGGCGTATGCGGATCTGTACATCTGGCACGACAACGGCACACAGCCGCCCGCCGACAGTATCGTGCGGGCGACGACGGCGTTTTACCTTTGGTCCGACAGCTTGTGTGGTGGCTTGACGACGGTCTGTTATTCCAACGCGGTTTATGATCCGTCCGCGACGTCCGATGGTCACAAACCGTATACGGTGCGCGGCCGCTACCTGTGGCCGGACTTCGCTACGATTGGGATCAAGGACCCAGAGATCATAACCCAGCAAGCAAAGATGTGTGTGTCTACGCAAGTGGATGATGATTGTTATGCAAGATGCCTTAAGCGATACCGCGACAAGCTGCAAAACTGCGAGAGCGAGTTAAACGAGATGAGAGACTATTGCTATGCTCTCCATGGGCCCGGCGAACAAGGCATGGGAGACCCTGATGCACTTGCCGAGTGTATATCCTTCGCCAATGATTCTAATAAAATGTGCATGAAAACCGCCGCGTTCCTGCTAAATAATTGCATTGAGCTTTGCGATCGTGCAGAGCAGGGCGTACAGTCGCCGGGCGAGTAGCACTGAACACGGACTCAAAGTAGAGGGAGTTTGCGTGAGTGCCCCATATTTTCCGCTCAACGCTTCAGTGTGGAGTGGGTGGGGTAACTTCGGGGAATGACGCGTGACCGCCGTCAGTTCGTCCCGGCCAATTCGAAGAAGGCCGTCATACGCTCAACCAGTTCGCGTGGGTGCTCATCGAGGATACTCAGGTGGCCGGCGCGGGGGGCAAGCCAGTACGATTTCGGTTCGCCGGCGGCGTCATATAGCTCCCGGGCCAGTTCGGGGAAGCACAACCGGTCGTTCTCCGCCGCGATCACCAGCAACGCTCGCGGGGCAAGACGGTCCACGACATCGAGCGGATCGTGGCCCGACGAAATCGTCAGCGACGCCGATTTAGCATATGCTCCACAACTGGAAATCTATAGCAAAAGTCGTTCCAATTAAATCGACAGGCCCTTTAGCGATGGGCCACCCAAGCAACGATTATCCATCGAATCAGCGTTGACAGAGCAGGCGTGGGGCATGGTCAAGCGCGGCGCGGCCATGCTTGGAGAACCAGAACATGCCCGCGCTGCGCTTGGGCATGGCACCCGGCTCGTGCGTTGGACCGTGCCGCCCTCAGTCACAAACAAACCATCACAACTCATGCCATTTCAACAAGTTAGCCACGCCCCCCAAAAAACGGTCACGCCCCAATCCCCGCTGAGGTCAGGAATCCGTTTGGCGTTCGGGAACCCAGTAGCTTATACTGAGTATGGTCTGGCGCCGAGGGTGCGGGGTCCCCTCTGTGGGCTTGCGCGGCCGGTGGGCCAGGTGGCACTTCTGTGTCAGCCATGCTCGGCGTAACAGACTCGCCCGCCGAGGAGGCACTGCTCATAGAGCAGTGGCACACGGCGCTGACGCCGCCGAGAGGCCGCGCAGATGCCGCTGTACAGAGTGCTACACGCCCGACGCCGTGTCGGGATGAAGGATCAGAGCGGGTAAGGCATTTTGATGAAGGAGGCACTTCGATGAAAAGGGCAATCGTCAAACTGGTGTGCGGATGCGTGGTTGCGGGTTTTCTCGCGCCGGCGACCGCCTGGGGGCAGGACGGTCACGGCTCGATCGTGGCGTGGGGGTACAATTACGACGGCCAATGCGACGTGCCGACGCCAAACACGGACTTCGTGGCGCTCGCGGGGGGCGGGGACCACAGTCTCGGCCTAAAGTCCGACGGGTCGATCGTGGCGTGGGGATCCAACGGGTCCGGCCAATGCGACGTGCCGGCGC
>JAGMDK010000218.1 GCA_023128695.1 Phycisphaerae bacterium | reverse complement strand
CCTGCGAGGCGATTCCCACAAATGTAGGTAACAGCAAGCTCAAGAGCAGTGTCTTCGTCGTGTGGCACCGGCTTCCAGCCGGTGGTTACGGCCGGTACGGGGCATGTGTGCCACTGCTCTTGAGCAGTGTCTTCGTCGTGTGGCACCGGCTTCCAGCCGGTGGTTACGGTCGGTACGGGGCATGTGTGCCACTGCTCTTGAGCAGTGTCTTCTCTGACCATCGGTCGTTTAGGCACTGCTCAAGAGCAGTGGCACATGGCCAACGCAAAGGAAAACGGGAGGTCTCCAGGTGGAAACCTCCCGTCTTGATTACGACTCTGCTGCTCTTCTGAGCAAAGCAGCATTGTGGTACTTGTCGGCTTAGCGACGACGCAGCAGGGCGCCGAGCGCCAGCAGCATAAGCGAGGCCGGCTCGGGCGTCAGGCCGACGTTGTCAACCTGGAAGTACCAATCCCAGCCGCCGCCGTAATAGCGGAACTCGACCTGTGCGGTTTCGCCCGCGTACCCGCCAAAGTCGATGTTCACGAGCTCGCCCGGCCCGGCGGGGTCGTGGTCCTCGTCCCAGGTCAACAGATTGGTCCACGTGGTGCCGCCGTCGGTCGTGACGTTGACTTCGGCAGTGTCGCCGCCCGCGCCGAGGTCGTTGTAAGCCGCCGTGAACATGAACTCCGCATCCGCCGGAACCATAAATTCCGGCGTGATCAGCGAGGTGTCGTACGGGGTCCCGCTGGCGCCGAACTCATCGGAGTCAGCGTCGGCACACAGGCCGTCACCGCCGGCGTAGTTCTCCCGACCGGCGACGTCATTGGTCATCCACACGAACGGCCCGCCGCCGGGGATGTTGTCGAGGATCGTCCAGTTAGCCGGGATGCCGGCGTTGAAGTCCTCCAACAAGAGGTACTCGGGCGGCTCGGGCGGCTCGGCGAGGATCAGGTCGAAGTCGTACGCGCCCTCGTCACCGTTGTAGCCGTCGACCGAGAGAAAATACGTGCCGGCGTCGAACTGGCCGAGGAGTCCGCTCTCATCGACGAAGCCGAGCGAGTTATTGGAGCGGTTGTAGGTCCCGTCCCACGTGGTTACCAGACTATCGAGCAGGAAGTGATCGTGATCGGGCGCCACGGTCAGATTCTGGTTGATTTCGATGATCATGGTGCTCGCCAGGGTGAATTGGTAGACGTATTCTGGGCCGCTCTCAAGAAACGGAGCCCCGACCGGGCCATCGTAGTAATCGCAATTGTTCAACAAGCCGCTCGTATCACCGGTCAGAGATATGGTCCCGGCGCCGAGGGTGCCGAGATTCTGTCCCACCGTCAGATCGGCCAACGCCGGCGCGGCGATTAAAACGCCCGTTAATCCCAGAGCAATACGTATTTTCATCTTTCGTCCACCTATAAAGATTATCACATATACGGTGTGTTATTAGTCGTTAGTTTCGATGTCGAGGGCGTAGGGGCCGCGTAGCGGACCCAACGACTAATAACTAATTACGTAAGCATTCAGCGGTCAGCAATCAGCTATCAGCGGTCAGCCACTTGCGCTGTTCGTTGAGCAGACGCCCAACCTCGGTCATGTTCTCGCGCTGTTCTCAATAACACGTTATTTGTGACATTCGGTCGCTAAACGCTCGGTTTTCGGCTGATCGCTGATCGCTGAATGCTTACAATTAACATTAACGGGAGGCTTCCTCGCGGAAGCCTCCCGTCTTGCATGCATCAATCCACGCTATTCGTACGAAGAGCGCAGTAGGGTCGCCGATTTAGCGACGACGCAGCGCCAAAGCACCGAGTGCCAGCAGCAGTAGCGAAGCCGGCTCGGGGGTGACGCCAACGTTGTCGACCTGGAAGTACCAGTCCCAGCCGGGGCCACTGAAGTTGAACTCCACAAGCGCGGTCTCGCCAGCATAAGCCGAGAGGTCGAGCAGCATCAACTCCGCCATGTGGTCTTCGTCCATCGTCAGCAAATTGACCCAACTCGTGCCACCATCAATACTGATGTTGACCTTGCCGAGGTCTTCGCCGCCGGCGTTGAGGTCGTTGTACGCCACGTCAAAACCGAGTTCGGCGTCATCGGGAACGACGAACGCGGAGGTGATCATCGACACGTCGTACGGGGTACTGGAGGCGCCGTACAGGTCGGCATCAGCGGTCATGGCCTCGCCGCCACCGCCGGTGAGATTGTCACGGTCTGGATTGACGGACGTGGACTCCCAGTTGAAGGGGCTGGTGCCGAGGTTGTCGACCGTCGACCAGCCGGCGGGCAGACCCAGCGGAACGTCGAAGTCTTCCACCCAGACGTAGTCCGGCGGCGGGGGAGCATCCTGGAACTCGAAAGACAGGTTGGTCCACCAGGCGTCAATGCCGTCGTCATCGTAGGTCTCGCAGAACTCGAATGTCCAGGTGCCGGCCGTGCCGGCCCAGAACGCGCCGCCGCCGGTGACCGTCTGATCCACGACACTCACAGTGCCGGTCCAGGCGCCGCCGGAGAGTGGACTCCAGCCGGCAGTTGATCCGAGCGGGTCGGTGATGTTGATGTGGGCTTCGCTCATATAGGAGCCGACATCACCACTCGTGAGATCGCCGTTGAAAATGACGTCGCCAACATCGAAATCAGCGCCGGTGTAGACGTATGTAAACGATCCGTTGAGCGGGTCGGGGTACGGCCCGTCCGAGTTGTGGGGACCCGCCGATGTGGCCGTGAAACCGGCCAGCGCCGGGGTGGCCATCAATACAACCCCCAACCCAAAAACAATAGTTTTTCTCATTCTCCATCCTCCAAGTTAAAAAACACGATCTACATCAAAAAACAAAAAGCCTCAGGCATAGGTCCTTGATTGTTGACTCGTTCGCCACAAAAACAGGAAATACTCCTCCTGTCACTCCTCATATTTGCGGACTCACAGTCCCGCATGGCGGCAAACGTACGAATGCTTCCTCTCACTCTCAGGGCGTCCACCCAATATGGACCACCCTGATATGTTTGCATAAAAGTCGGCGAGCATCACAGAGATGCGGGTCGCGCACGCGCTCACGGCGTACATAATCAGCCTTCCCGGCTGGACAACAACTAACCGTGGATGCTACCTCCTTCTCCTAATCCACGTCACTTTACTTTACCGCAACCCCTCCCGCCGGTCAATGTTTTTCTTTTCCAGCATTCTTTTTGGCCCAGCGGAACACTTGCTACCAGATGATCGCGGGAACGCACCCAGAAGCTGGAAAGCAATGAAATCGACGCTCAGCTTAGCCGTCAAATGCAACCTTGTTGCAGCAGTAACGAGCAAGGAACTTTACACTGACACGATCTGTCCGATAATAAAGTCCTGGTTTTTGACGCCCAAAATCAACCCGGTGAGCCTGGGACACAAAGTATTACAGGTACCGCGCCAAGCCGAGGGTCCTTGCTGCTGCTCGACTTGGACTTTAGCCGGGAGCGGTACCAGGGGCTTCTGACCACCCAGTTGTCAGTCCGCGGCCGTGTAAACTCTATCATTCGGATTGGTCATTCCCGAGCGATCGGCCGGCTCGGTAGACTGATGTGAAAAGCAAGATGAGCTAAAAAAAATATTGGTCGGGGCAGCGAGCAGCGATCAGGTCGGTCCGCGGGGCGGCATTTTTCTCCGCCGCAAGGGCAACGTCGAGTATAATGCTCGTTGGATTTGAAGCGCTCGCGGGCCAACGGGCCGCAACCGTAACCTGGCCGCGCGGATCGATCACACACCAGCCTTCCAAACCCACACCAAGCACGAAGACACGGTTTTCACAGGCCCTTGTCCTCAGCAATTGTGTCGGCGTCGCGGCCCCGAAGACCACGACGATATGAACGCCCTGCAATGCCAATCGTCGCAGCGCTCCAAATCGGCGTGCGTCGGCGGCAGCGGCAGTTCCTACAAGAACCTCGCCAATGTGGATCGGATCGGCGGTCGGTTCAGCTATCACGCCGGCTTGCTCGGAGCCGGTCGGCGTCACTGTGCTGCCGCGAAATTCAAAAACCCCGCGGGCGTGACCGCCGAACGCACTGGGGACGCGAATCTCCAGCGCACCGGCTCGGCAAGGTGCGTCCGGGACACACCCCACGGCGGTCAGATGCGGCCGCACCTCGATCGGAGGCAGGTCGGCCCGGGGTTTCCGTGGTTCGGCGACCGATAACAGTGCCGCCCGTTCCGATTCCGTTAGCTCAGGAGACCGGGGAGTCGTCAATTCGACGTCGCCCACCGCGACCGTCGTTTCTCGTTGACCGCATTGGGTCAGAACGGCTCCTTCGGCGTCGCAGATCAGGCTGGAGCCGACGAAGGTGGTCCCGCCTTCGACGCCCCACTTACTGGCCGAGGCGAAGGGCACGCCGAATTCTGCCGCCCGGGCCGGGATGAGGAACTCGGGCTGGGGATTCGACCGGGCTTCCGGCGTACCGATGTTGACCCAGCCCGTGGGCTGCACGATGAGGTTGACACCCTTCGCCGCGAGCGTGGCGGGTATTTCCGGCAAACGAGCATCGGCGCAGATCATCAATCCCACGCGGCCGAAGGAGGATTCCACCGGTTCGATGCTCTCACCCGGCGAAAAGTAGTCGTGGTCGAAGTCCCAGAGAAAACACTTGCGATGCACCCCCAGCAGCTTGCCGGTTGCGTCAACCAGACCCGCCGCGTTGAACAGCCGCCCGTCTCTTTCTTCCACGTACCCAGCACAGACGGCGATGCCGCTGTCGTGTGCGGTCTGTTGCAAGTGGGTAAGGAATTCATCCGGCGTGGGCAGGCCGGCGGCGCGGGCCGCGCGGTAGGCCTGTTCGCTGCCCAGGCAGTAGGCCGGCCAGACACACTCCGGCAAAACGACCAACTCGGCTCCAAGCCGGCGGGCCCGACGGATCAAGTCAGCGATGAGAGCCAGCGTTTCTCGCCACTGATCGAGCCGAACGCCGGGAGTTTGTGCGACGGCGATTCGCATGGAGGTATTAGAGAGTAGAACGGTTCAGATGTTCAAGGGCCTGGTACTGTGGCACACACAACGCGACCCGAAAGCCAAAGTGTGACGACCTCGCTGGTGTCACACGATAATGTAGCGGCCGGGCCCCGTACCGGCCGTTGTTCTGGACGAGTTTTTTCCCGTGTTCTACGGCCGGTACGGGGCCCGGCCGCTACCTTTGGTACGGGGCCCGGCCGCTACCTTTTCGGGCTTCGAGTGCGAGCCAACTCGCCCCGGCGGTGCAGGCGGACAACAGCAGAGGACAGATCGAGGCCACGCCAAACCCGCCCAGCAACACCAGGCCAATTATGCTCAGTACCAATCCGAGTGAAACAAACAGGCTCGTCCACAACGCCCAGACCACACGGCGTCCGATCAAGAGACAGAGTCCGAGAAAGCTCAAGCCCATGAAACACGTCAGGCTGCCGATGGCAAACGTCTCCAACGGCGGAGTACGGCCGCTGACGATTCGCTGCACCACCGCCGGTGCCAAGCCCCAGATCAATAATCCGAGACCGAACCATAGACACGTGAGCTGGGCGGTCCGCCGCGCTCGACGGGCCATTTGATCCCGATCCTCATTCGAGCTCATGGGGGCAGTTCTCCAACGCGCTGTCTGTTATCTATCGGGCAACTGGAGCCACTCCTTTCCGATGGGCGTGGCAAGCGGGCAGCCGGAACGGGATGGGGCACCCCCGCGGATGGGTGGCACGGCTGTGTCAGCCGTGGTATTCACGGCCGACACGGCCGTGCCACCCATCGCCTCCCTCGCTTGCGCTTCGGGCTCTGATACCGTCGCGTGATCGCGCGGGCCCCATTCGCCACGGGGCTTTTGCGGCGGACTGCTATATGAGAGGCCGCCAAAGTGTTATTATGAACCCCGATAATCGAGGAGGCTGAGTCAGATGAACAAACTAGGCGTTAACATCGACCACGTGGCCACGGTTCGCCAAGCCCGTCAGACCGACGAGCCCGACCCCATCTGGGCCGCGGCGGAGGCCGAGCTCGGCGGCGCGGACGGCATCACCTTCCACCTGCGCGAGGATCGGCGGCACATCAACGACCGTGACGCCGAGCTGCTCAAGCAGACCGTCGCGACCAAGCTCAATATGGAGATGGCGATCGATCCTGAGATCGTCAAGATCGCGGTCAAACTGCGCCCGGACCAGTGTACGCTGGTCCCGGAGAAGCGGCAGGAGCTGACCACCGAGGGCGGCCTCGACGTGGTGCGGCTGCGGCGCCGGATCACGCCCGCCGTCAAGAAGCTCAAAAACGCCGGCATAGTCGTGAGTGCGTTCATCGAGCCGGATGCCGCGCAGGTCACGGCTTGCGCCGCGTGCGGGTTCGACGCGCTCGAACTCTGGACCGGCGCCTACGCCCACGCCCAAAATGAACGCGAGCAGGCGGAGGCCCTGGAACGACTGGCGGCGGCGTTGGAAGTCGGCTGGGATAGCGGGCTGGTGGTGCATGCCGGCCACGGCTTGACCTACCGCAACATCAAGCCGATCGCGATGCTGGGCGGGTTCTCGGAATATAACATCGGCCACAGTATTATCGCCCGCGCGGTCTTTGTCGGCTTGCGTGAGGCGGTGCGCGAGATGAAGCGCCTACTCGACCAGGCTCTATTGCGAGCCGACGTCGTGGATCGTTTTTATCCTGAAGCGGATGTGGATACGCACTATCCCAACTGACAGACATTCGTTGAACCAAACATGCCGATTCATCCCACCGCCATCGTCGACAAGACAGCCGAGATTGACCCGACGGCCGAGATCGGGGCCTATGCGGTTGTCGAGAAGAACGTGCGTATCGGGGCTCAAACGCGGCTTTACCCGCACGCTTATGTGTCCGAAGGTACCACCCTGGGGGCACGTTGCCAGATTCACCCGTTCGCGGTCGTCGGGCATCCGCCGCAAGACCTGAAGTTCGCGGGCCAGCCGAGCTACACGCGGATCGGCGATGAGACGGTGGTCCGCGAGCACGCCACCATCCACCGCGGGACAATGCCCGGCAGCACGACCATCGTGGGTCGGCGTTGCTTCATCATGGCCACCGCTCACATCGGGCACAACTGTGTGCTCGGCAATGACGTCGTCCTGGTAAACAGCGTCCTGCTTTCCGGGCACGTTGAAATCGGCGATCGTGCGTTGATCAGCGGCAACGCCAGCGTTCACCAGTTCGTACGTATCGGCGAGTTGGCCATGCTCAGCGGTTTGACGCCGGTGCCCAAGGATGTGCCGCCGTTCATGCTCATGGTACGATCCGAGTATATCGCCGGTCCAAACGTCGTGGGTTTACGGCGAGCGGGGTTCAGCAGTGCTGAGCGGCACGAGCTGCGCCGCTGCCATCGGGTGCTCTACCGCAGCGGTCTGCATTTCCCGCAAGCCATCGAGCGGGTCGCGGAGATGGTTGACACCGACCCCGGTCGGCGGCTGGTTGAGTTCCTTCGTAGCTCCAGCAAGCGCGGGTACATGACGGGCCGACGCCCCGGCCAGACGCTCGCGGCCGACGGCGAACAACCGTGAGAATCCTGATTGCCCCGGACAAGTTCAAGGATGCGCTCGACGCAGCCGGCGTCGCCGCGGCGCTGGCGGTCGGCGTACGCGCTGCGCGGCCCGGCGCCGAGATCCTCATCTGCCCGCTTGGTGACGGGGGCGAGGGCACCGGCCGGCTGTTGGCGGAAGCACTCGGCGCGGAGCAGCACACGGCAAGAGTGCTCGATCCGCTCGGCCGCCCGTGCTCAGCCCGCTGGTGGCTTTGTCCCGACCGGAATACTGCAATTATTGAGATGGCCGAGGCCTCAGGTCTTGCCCTACTCAGCCCGGTTGAGCGAGATGCCGTACGAACGACGAGCTTCGGGACCGGCCAACTCCTGAAAGCTGCCTGCGAGGCCGGGTGTACACGTGTCCTGCTCTGCGTCGGCGGGTCGGCCACAGTCGACGGCGGCACCGGCTGTCTCCAGGCCCTGGGCTGGGAGTTTACCGACACGGACGGCGGGATGCTCAAGGAACCCATCATGGGCGGGATGCTCACGCGGATCGCCACGCTGCGACCGGCCGCTGACCCTCCGTCGATGAATATTGATATTCTATGCGACGTGGATAACCCGTTGCTCGGGCCGCGTGGCGCGGCTCCGGTCTTCGCGCCGCAGAAGGGCGCGTCTCCGACGGCGGTGCAAAAACTCGAACACGGGTTGGAAAACTGGGCTCGCGTATTGGAAAGCAGCTATGGACGCGACGTTTCCGCAATCCCGGGCGGCGGCGCCGCGGGCGGATTGCCGGCCGGGTTGGCCGCGACGCTAGAGGCACAATTACTGTCGGGGTTTGATGAAGTTGCACGCCACGTCAACTTGCGCGACAAGCTCAAAGGGTGCGATTTGTGCCTGACCGGCGAGGGACGCATCGACGACCAGACCGTCGGCGGAAAAGTCGTGGCCGGCGTTGCTCGGCTCGCCGCCCGGCAAGGTGTGCCAACAGTGGCGTTCGCCGGGGCGGTCGATATGCGTGCTGCTCAGACGATCGAGGCTCTCGCCGAGGCCATTGGCGTTACGAAGATCGTCGTCGTCACGCCGCCCGAGACGACGCTGGCTGTGGCCCTGGCGACAACCGCGACGAACCTGCACAACGCCGCGCAGTGTCTGTGCCGTACGTTTGAGCCCCGAAGATCATGAGGCAGAGTCAGAGAATCACTCCTTATCGGGTGCCCCATCGCTTCAGCGGTGGGGAACGCGAATTTGCTGGTGCGAGAATCCACGTTGCTTGTGCGAGAATCCTTTCTCGCACTATTCCCGCAATGTGTGCGAGATGGGAATCTCGCACCAGCGTCACGCCGCGCGGACTGAAGTCCGCGGCTCTTTGGATTATGTTGCTGCCTTTTGGTCTGGTGCCACTTCTGGGGCCGCCGACCCAGGCTTCCGATCAGACGCCGCCCGATACGCAACCGGCCGGGCAGACGCTTGAGCCGTACTGGACCTGGCAGATGCAGCCGGGCGTGGAATGGGTGGAGTTGGTCGGTGCCAGCGAGACGACTGCCCTGCTGGCAGCGACGCGCGACGCCCAGTTGCATCTGCTCGATCCCGCGAGCGGGCAAGCACGTTTCTCCAAACCGATCCCCGTCGGACGCGGCGCCCGAGCGGCGTTTGGCGACGAGCACACCGAACACCCCTCCGACATCGCGTACTGCTTTGACCGCCACGCGCTCTACGCCATCCGGCTCTCCAAACCGGCCGGTTTGAAGTGGCAACACGGCGAAACGACCGACCCCGCTGCGTTTCCAGGTGATCCAGAGGTCTTGACAGGGTGGACTGCCGCCGTGAATTCGTCCGCCGGACTTGTGGCCGTGAACGCCGATGGTCGCATTGTCCTGTTATCCCACGCCGATGGTAAAGAGCTGTGGACCATTAACCTAGGCTTTGTCTCGAATGTAGCGTCCGGGCTCCGTCCCGGACGTAGGATGCGGGAAAACGCTCACCTACGACTACGTCCGGGACGGAGCCCGGACGCTACATTACTTTTGCGACAGAGCCTCGCCCTCCCGCTTGTCCGTTTGCACGTGTTCGGTAACAAGGCCGTCGTTCTGTGGAAAGCCGGCGGGCAGGTGAAGGCCGCGTTTATTGTTCTGTCGGACAAGCGGCCGCGACCAACGATACGCGCGCTCGCTGAGCCGTGGTCGCTGTGGAGTACGCTCATCGGCGACGAACTGCTGACGGTTTCGTCCAACCAGGTAACTCTGTGGCGAGAATCCGGGCCGCGACGAAGTTGCCGCCTCGAAGGCGAGGACTTGCGGGCGTCCGCAATAGATGTGTTCATCCCTCCAACGAGGAACGATGCGTGCCCCGCTTCGTCCTCCACGCCGCCGCCACTGCTTCTGATTGGCGGGGGGTATTGGCTCAGCGCTTACAGTCTTTCGTCCGGCGAGAAAGTGTGGCCGAAACACAAGCCCCGCCGGTCGGATTCGCGGATATTTTCATTAACCATCCGCGGCAGCAATGTCATAGCCATCGGTCAAAAGGGCATATATGTGTATGACGTAGCGACCGGAGTGCTGCTGGGGCATTGCCGAGCAGCGCTCGGCAGAGAATTCATCGCGGCGGGTCTCTCTGAACGCTACTTATATGGGCTTGTCCGGACCTCCAGGCTCTCTTCAGATATGAAACCAGACCCGAGAGACAGTGACAAAACCCGAGGAGCCGCGGACTTCAGTCCGCGCGGCGCACGAGGAGCCGCGGACTTCAGTCCGCGCGGCGCACGAAGAGCCGCGGACTTCAGTCCGCGCGGCGCCGCGCAGGCTGAAGCCCGCGGCTCCTCAGTAGAAGCTCGATTATACACTCTCCATCGCGTACCTCTTTGTGGACCCACGGCACAGCGGCCGCCGCTTGACAGCACGCGTTTCCTGAATATGTTCCATCTGCAACCGTCCGGCGACATTCGCCAAGTACTCTGGCCGCCCGGATACATGATCTTGGTCGAGCCAAACGGGCTGCGAGCGTATACACTGCCTCGATCCTGCCCGGAAGCAGGTTGACGATCGCTTTTTGGAAAACACACCATGGCCCAGACACTTCAACAACACCAACATCATGACCGGAGGCCACAACTTGCGCAATCGCCATAACCCCTGTGTTAGCAAGGGCTTATGAACTATGTTGATGCCATTCGTGACTGTCCCTATTTATTCCGGCCCGTTACCCGGCGATTGCGACGGCGACGGCGATGTAGACCTGGACGACGTGACCAGTTTCACCGCTTGTTTTGCCGGACCCGCGTTGCCGCCCCTCGGCGGCTGCGTCTGTACCGAGCCCGATCAGGACGGCGATTTCGACATGGCTGATTTCGCACTGCTGCAAGCGCATTTTACCGGCCCACGAGACGCGCGGTGACTGTCGCCTCTCTGTGGATTGGTGCGTCAGGGACGCACCCTGTCTCACTCCAAAGCGTGGCACGGCTGTGTCAGCCGTGCATTGGCGTATCGACGATAGGCTTGTTGCGAGCGATAGCACACGGCCGACACGGCCGTGCCACACGCCCGTCCGCCATATTAGTGGCGGGCACAACCCGCCCTGCTCGGCTAAGCGGTGGCTTCTTTGTAGTCAAAAGTCGGCACGCGGACGGTCTTCGCGCCAACCAGGCCGTGCTCGGCGATTTCATCGAGCTGTTCCAGCACGCGTCCCGGATAGTAGCGCTCGCCGCACTTCGAGCAGACGCCGAGCGGAACGTTGTGAAAGACGTACAGCCGCTCGCCGCGTCGCAGGTCCACCGTAACCCGGCGAGACCGCACGGTACCGTCGCAATATTCACAAGTATCGTATTTCATAGCTACTCTTCAAACACCGTAATGATCCGCAGACGGCCGAGCTCGGTCAATCGGCAAATCAGACGTATTCGTCGTCCATCCTTGGCATGGCCGGTTAGCTCATATTGACCAAGGGCAACCTTGCGCCGGAATTCGCCGATCCGTGAGCCCATTCAAATCCCTCATGTGAAGGATGCTATTCTGCCGCAAGTGAGTGGTGCGTCAAGCACAGTAGGTCGGGTCATCGACCCGACAAATTTAGATAGTACGTGTCGGGTCGATGACCCGACCTACATGGCTTCAGTCCACTTCAGTTGCCTCTGCAACATTGCTGAGGATGTAGTCGCGTATCTGGTCCTCGATCTTTCTGTCGGAACCTCGGAAGAGATTCACCCCGTACCACATTCGCGGTACGTTGAGATGGGTAATCCTCAGCTCGGCTTCGTTACCTCCCGTGAGTCTTAAAGCGCAGGAGGCGGCTCGGTCAAAGTGGCCCAGTGTTAACCAGGTATGGCCTCGGAGTACGAAAGCCGCAGCCTCTTGCCCGTGAACCATTTTATCCAGAACATCAAAGGGGCCCCCGTCTTCAAGAATCCCGATCACGCGAGAGATCTGGCCTCTGCCTAGCTTCAGTATTCTCATGTTTCTGTTCCTTGGAGATTCATCTCACCTCAGACAACTTCTGTTTATCTGGTTTCCAGATACTCCCGCTTTCGGGCGGGTGGCATGGTCCACGCTTGCGTGGCTATGTTGCGTGAACCTGAAAACATGCCCACGCAAGCGTGGGACATGGCACCCGGCGGACCCTAACACAATTTCACCGCCGGCGCCGCCGGCGTTTTTTCTTGTCGTCCCGCCGGGGGTTGTACTTGGTGGAGCCCTTTTTGGCGCGGGGGATGTTGCCGTCGGTCATGCCCATGCGGGCCATTTGTTGGGTCATCTTGAGGCGGCCGCCCATGCCCAGGCCGGCCATTTGCTTCATCATGCCGCGCATCTGCGTGAACTGCTTGACCAGACCGCTGACTTCCTGCGGCTCGCAGCCCGAGCCGCGGGCGATCCGCCGGCGGCGGGAGGCCTCGAGGATCTCCGGGTTCTGCCGCTCCCGCGGCGTCATCGACTGAATCATGCCCTTGAAGCGGTTGAGCTCCTCCTCGGGCATGTCGATGTCCTTCAGGGCCGAGCCGACGCCTGGGATCATCTTGAGGATCGACTTCATCGAGCCCATCTTGCGGAGCTGTTCGAGCTGAGAAAGGAAATCGTCCAGCCCCATCGTGCCCTTGGCCATCTTGGCCTGCGTCTTGGCCACCTGCTCGGCGTCGAACGTCTCCTGGGCCTTCTCCACCAGCGAAACCACGTCGCCCATGCCGAGGATGCGGCCGGCGATGCGGTCGGGGTGGAACTCCTCGATCGCGTCGAGCTTCTCGCCGACGCCGATGAACTTGATCGGCTTGCCGGTGACGGCCTTGACGGACAACGCCGCCCCGCCGCGGGTGTCGGAGTCGAACTTGGTCAGGATTGCGCCGTCGAGTTCGAGCCGCTCGTCGAAGGCCTGGGCGGTGTTGACCGCGTCCTGGCCGGTCATGGCGTCGAGCACGAGGTAAATCTGGTGCGGGGAGGTCGCGTTGGCGATCTGCGAGACCTCCTTCATCATATCCTCGTCGATCGCCAGCCGGCCGGCCGTGTCCAGAATCACCACGTCGCGGTCAAGCTTGCGCGAGCCGCGGACGGCGTTGCGACAAACCTTGACCGGGTTCTGATGGTCGCGCTCGGCGTGGACCGGGAGGTCGAGCTGTCGGCCGAGCACCTCGAGCTGGTCGATAGCCGCCGGCCGTTTGAGGTCGGCCGCGACCAGCAGCGGCTTTTTGCCCATCTGCATGCAGTAGCGGGCCAGCTTGGCACAAGTTGTTGTCTTTCCAGAGCCTTGCAAGCCGGCCATCAGGATCACCGTCGGCGGCTGGGAGACGAAGGGGATGCGGGTCTCGATCGGGCCCATCAGGGCCACGAGTTCGTCGTGCACGACCTTGACGATGACCTGCTCGGGCCGCAGGGTGTTGATCACCTCCAGGCCGAGGGCTTTTTCGAGGCAGTCGTCGCAGAACTTGCGGGCCACCTGGACGTTCACGTCGGCTTCGAGCAACGCGGTACGGATCTCCCGCATGGCGTCGCGGACGTTGGCCTCGCTGATCTTGCCCCGCCCGCGCAGACTCTGGAAAATACCGCCTAATTTATCACTTAGTGTCTCAAACATAGTCCGCTAGTGTAGCCGGACGCCTGCCGTGGTTAAAGCAGCCCTGACCGTCGGCGTTTTCATTGGGTCCGTGACAGAATCTGCGAGG
>JAGMDK010000217.1 GCA_023128695.1 Phycisphaerae bacterium | reverse complement strand
GCCCGCAGTTTCTGTCACAGACCCGTTTTCATTCGCGGCGCGGCAGTAAGCTTTTAGCACAACAACACTTACGTTTACCTCCCGAGCTGGGGCGCTTTCAGACGAAAACCCCCGTTCGATTATTTGAGGCGCCCGCTCCCGCAATGGCGCATAACAGGTGCGGAGCCCGGCCGCTACATTGGGACGGCCGGTACGGAGCCCGGACGCTACAGGACTATTGCGGCGGACAGTTACATAGTCACAAGGAGCCAGAATCATGAACTCACGTAAGTCTTACTTGATTGGTGGATTGGCCGCCGCCTTGCTGCTGGCAGCGGTGACAGTTCCCACGCACGCCGAGGAGCGTCGATTCACGTTTGCCGACGCCGTGCCGAACGATGTCTTCCTGTTCGCGGCCGAGCAGCACAACCCCGAGCGGGAGTTTCTCGACTGCTATTGGGATGAGGTCTTCGACGCGCTGGTCCAATGCGGGGTGGGCGAGGACCTGCTGAAGCTGATCGGCTCGTTTCTTGACGCCGACCAGATAGCCGAAGTCGAGCGGCTCAAGCAGCGGGCCTCGGAACTGCTGGCCGGTGTCGATTGGGAACAATTGGTCGGCCGCGAGATGGCCTTCGCAGAGCGGCTGCGCCCGCCGGTGCAAACCCCCGGCGGCGGCATAAATATGGGGCCGCCCGATATGGTGTGGCTGTTCCGCGGCAGCGGTGAAGGAGCCGACCAGAACTTCGCCGGCCTGGTGGCCATCCTCGATAGCGTAGTTGAGGAGATCAACCGGGCCATCGGCGAGGAGATGCTGGTCGTGGAGAAGACCCAGGCGCTGGGGGTCCAGGTGGCCGCTGTGAACTTGTTTGCACAGTTGCCCGGTGCGCCGCCGATGTTGGTCTCCGTCGTGCAGCGCGAGGAGGTGGTGCTGATCGCCATGGGCGAGCAAATGTTGGCCGATGTCCTGGGTCTGCTGAACGGGAGCAGCTCGAAGCAGGCCCTGGCGGATGATCCGCGTTTCAAAGCCGCTTTTGCCCAACTCCCGCCGGCGGAAGACAGCATGATGTTCTTCAACATGCAGGCCTTGTTGAAGCCGCTGGGCGACTTGGCGGAGTTGGGGATCGCGGCGGCCGGTTCGCCCCATGATTATTACAACAATACCGGCAAGAGCGCCGAGGCCAATGAGCTCAGCGGCCAAGCACTGGCCGCCTACCAGCAGGGTGACTTCAAACAAGCACTGGCGTTGGTAAAGCAGGCCCACGAGGCGGCCCCGAATGATTCGCTCGTGCTGTACAACCTGGCCTGTTTCAGCGCCCTGGTGGGCGAGACGGACGAGGCCCTGACCTGGCTGGATAAGGCGGTTGACGCCGGTTTTCACGCCCCTGACAAGATTGCCGTCGACAGCGACCTGGAAAGCCTCCGCGGCGACCCGCGCTACGAGGCGGCACTCGCCAAGGCGGCCAAGTTGGCGACGCCGCACTTCGCCGCCGACGTGATCCTCAACTCCGTCAAGAGCGGGGAAGCGCACGAGCTGAACATGCAGGCCTGGGAGGCGTACGAGGAACAGGACTACGAGAAAGCACTGGAGCTGGTCGAACAGGCGTATGAACTGGCCCCGCAAGACTCGCGGGTGCTCTACTACCTGGCGTGCTTCCACGCGCTGCTCGGACACGAAGACAAGGCCCTGGACTTCCTGGAAGACGCCGTCGCAGGCGGCTTCTATTCCCCGCGGCAGATTGCCAAGGATCCGGACCTGAAGAACATTCGCGGCGACGAACGGTACGAGGCGGCCTTGGCCGCGGCCAAAAAGAACGCCGCCCAGGCGGGCGAGAAAAAGGCCGCCGGCAAGGTGGAGGTGATCAAGCAGCTCACCGATCGGCTGATGAACGCGGTGGGGATTCTAGACTATGTGGCGGTCGTCGAGTCCACCGACGGATTCTCCGTTCAGACGGAGTCGGTCGCCGTCCTGGTGCCCGACGCCCGGGAGCGGCCCATCTATCCCGTGTTCTGTAAGGCCGACCAACTCACCGACTTCGACCGCTTTCTGCCCGCGGAGACCATGTCATTCTCGGTCAGCGGGGGGATTGACCTGGGCGAACTCTACACTTTCCTAGAGGATTCGTTCCTCGTCGCCGGCCCCTTCGGCGAGGAATTGCTCGCCCAGTGGGAAGAGATTCAGACGGAGATCGGCCTCGACGTCCGGAAGGACATCCTCGATTGGATCGACGGCGGCTACGTCAGCGTTACCCTGGAGGGCGACGAGGGTTCGGTGTGGCTGATCAAAGTCACCGACGAGCAAGTGGCCCGCGAGAAAATAACCGCCGCGCTCGAATTCCTCTCGAAGAATCTTACTGAAGCCGTGGCCAAGGACCCCAGTCTGGCCATGCTGGCCATGCTGAGCATCCGCACTTCGCCGGTCCAGCACGAACGGCTGGAAGGATTTGAGCATCTCCACTTCGGCATGTCGCCGGAGCCGATGGTTTGGGGTGTGGCCGAAGGTCACCTTATCTTCGGCACCTCGGACGACGTGGTGGCGCTGTGCCTGGCCACGGCCGACGGCGCGCATGCCGGCATCCGTGAGAATCAACGCGCCATGAGCGAAGCGATCGTGCCCGCCGGTCCTTTCACCAGCGTCACCCTGACCGACCAGCGTAAACTGGGCGAGGAGTTGGCGATGGGCATCGGCATGGTTTCCATGGTGAGCGGCATGATGACGATGGCCATCCCCGACCCGGAGATCCGACCGGTGATCTCGAAGATCGCGGGCATGTTGGCCAAGCTGACGCCGGTGGTGCGGAAGATCGATTTCTACAAGTCCACCGCCAACCACACTACTTTTGACGGGCAGGCCTGGCATACGCACATGGTCACGCACTACGTCTCGCCGGCGGAACGCGCCGCCGAGGAATTACAATAGTGCTCTGTTAATCTGAAGTTCCGCTGTTAGACGACACGTAAGTTTCGTCAAGGATGGGGGTTGTGGTTTGGGGGGGCTTC
>JAGMDK010000216.1 GCA_023128695.1 Phycisphaerae bacterium | reverse complement strand
CGGCCACCCTGACTCCACCCGCGAAAAGCCGCCCCTGGACGGCCCGTGGAGAATATGCGCTAATAATGTGTGTCCAATGACCACATGGCAGTCTTTCAGGGCTGTCATCCGAAGTCCTGCAAGGCGTGCCCATGAGCCGCAACGGGTCACACCGGCAGTTCAGCCACAAATCCAACTTCCCCACCCATGGCACCCATCGGCTGGCGGGAAGTTCGCGTGTTCCTTTTCTTCGCGGTGGTTTTCCCGTAGCCCCGTCGTCGTAAAAACGCTACATTCATCGTCTGAGTCGCCAGGAAGGCATAGTTGGGCAGGGATCGCCCAGGAGGTGGCATTGTGCTGAGTTATCGCCGACGCAAGATAAGACGCAGGCGGATCGCGGTTGCCGGCATTGTTTTGGTGGTCGTCGCGGTCACGGGCTGGTGGTATTTCCGGCCCCGTGGTGAGCAGGTTGGGTTGGAGAACGCCGGGTCTGTTGTCCAGGCGGCTTCGTCCGAGACCTACCCGCTGGCCGATGAGGTTTCGCAGGGGGCTGGTGAGCAGGGCGTCGAACCGGGTTCGTCCGCGACTATTCCGGACGCCGAGCGTCCCGCCGCGGTGACTTTGGAGGATACGCCCGCGGCGTCGGAGGACCCCGCCGCGGCGCGGGCCAGCAACGATACGCGCACGGGCAACGCGGCGATCGAGGCGGCCCGCCGGGACTACAAGGCCGGGAAGGTCCTCGAGGCTCGGCGACAACTCACTACTTTGCTCAAACGCAAGCTCACGGGCGCGGAGGACAGTGAGGTCCGGGCTTTGCTCACGCGGATCGCCAAAGAAACCCTTTTCAGCAAGCAGAGCGTCTCCAATGACCCGCTGGTGGGCAGTCATACCGTTCAAACCGGCGAGTATCTGACCAGTATTGGCAAGAAGTACGACGTCCCGCCCGAGATTCTGGCCGCCATCAACAGCGTGCATCCCAATCGGATTCGCGCCGGTCAAAAGCTCAAGGTTATCCGCGGCCCCTTTCATGCAACAATCCACAAGTCCAAGTTTCGTTTGGATATCTATCTGGGGAATTTGTACGTCCGCAGCTATCGCGTCGGGCTCGGGAAAGAGAACGGCACGCCCGAAGGGGTTTGGAAGGTCAAGGATCGCCTGAGCAATCCCCGTTACTATCCCCCCGCCTCGGCCGTTGAAAAGCGGATCATTGAGCCCGACGACCCCCACAATCCGCTGGGGGAACACTGGATCAGTCTGGAGGGCGTCGAGGGGGACGCCGTCGGCCGCGAAGGCTATGGGATTCACGGCACGATCGAGCCGGAGTCGATCGGCAAGGCCGTTTCCCTGGGCTGCGTGCGCATGCACAATGAGGAAGTGACCTTTCTCTATTCGGTGCTGCTGCCGGGGCGCTCGACGGTGACGATCCGGCCGTGATTGAGCTGCCGACCCCGCCGCCGCTGTTCAACCCGATTACGGGGCATCCGCCGCTGGATCCGGTCGAGATCTTCGCGGGGCCTTTTGGGTTGTTGGCGTTCCTGCCGTTGGTCCCGGTGATACTGCTGGTGGCCCGTCGCTATCGCCGCACGGCGTTGATCGCGAGCGGGCTGGTCTGGATGCTGGCGACGCTGCACGTGCGGTGCACCGTCGTTGTGCTGGCAGGGCTGGCCGCGGCCACGGCGTGGATTCTGCTGCTGGGCACGCTGCGTCGTCGCGGACGTCTCAGCGCGCGGGGGATGATCGCGCTGGTTTGGGTGGGGCTCAATGTACTGGTCTGGCCGTTGTGGTGGCAGGCGCAGCATCCCGCTTGGTGCCCCTCCCGGATGCAGGTCCTCCATAGCGTCGGTCTGGCGTACTTGCTGCTGCGCTTCATCGCGTGGGGCGTCGAAATGGCGAAGAACCCCAGGCTGCCGGTGCGCCTGACAGAAACCATCTGCTGGCTGCTGTACGCCCCGTGCATGAGATTGGGGCCGGTCCTATTGCGGGAGGAGTTCCTGCGCCGCTTCGACGCCTGGGACCCGCGGCGCTCGCCGGCGTGGAAGGAAGGGGCGAAACGTTTCGGTCTGTTTCTGCTCGGCGGCGTCGGAGTGGGATTCGTGGGGGCTCAAATACCCGCTGTCGGCTCGGCCGCCGTCGATTTCTTCACGGCTCCCGAGAACTACACCACCGGCGAGTTGTTCCGGGTCTTCTACCTCGTCCCGATCCAGGTTTACCTGCTGTTGTGGACCTACAATGAGTTGGCCGCGGCGTTGGCACTGTGGGTCGGCCTGCGGGTGGACAATAATTTCAACTGGCTCCCGCGGGCCACGTCGGTCCGCGATTTCTGGCGCCGCTGGCACATCACCCTCGGCACCTGGCTACGAAACTACATCTACATCCCGCTGGGCGGAAACCGCCGCCACGTGCCGCTTAACTACGCGGCGGTGTTCGGCTATTGCGGCGTCTGGCACGGGGCGGGCTGGTCGTTTCCGGCGTGGGGTTTATCACAAGCATTCGCGCTGACCGTACAGCGCGGCTGGGATCGGTTAGTGGCGCGTCTCGGCTGGCAGCGTCTCGCCACTCGTCGCTGGTGGATCGCGCTGTGCTGGGTGCTGACGATGCACTATCAGATCGCGACCCTCGTCGTGTTCGTGGATTTCGACCACCTGGGCCTGCGGCTGTTCGGCGAGTTGCTGCGGCGAGTGAGCGGGGGCTAGACATTTTTCATTCATCTGTAGCGTCCGGCGCCCCTGCCGGACGTCGGTGACAGGGGTGGCAACGCTCCCCAACGTCGGCCGACACGGGGGTCAGCCGGTACAGCGTGGAGGTGGCGCGCTAGGCCCGGCATTTATGCCGGGTTGAAAGGTCGAAGTCAGAATCCCCTCCTTTCCCCCGCTGCCTTCGGCGGCGGGGGAAAGGAGGGGGAA
>JAGMDK010000215.1 GCA_023128695.1 Phycisphaerae bacterium | reverse complement strand
CGCTATCTGCTCGACTTTCGGCTGATCGCTGATTGCTGACCGCTGAATGCTTACCACCAGTTTAACATCATCTGGGCGGTTTTCGCGTTGTCATACAAGTAGAGATGTCCGGCGATTTCGGGTAAGACGGTGCGCGTGAAACCGGCCAAACGGAAAGCTCGGAAACACCGCCTGACCTATCGCGAGGCCGGGGTCAACCTGGAGGCGTCCGACCAGGCGGTCGACCTGATCGGGCCGCTGGTCCGACGGACTTGCGGGCCGCGCGTGCTCCCCAGCCACGGGGCCTTCGCCGGCCTCTTTCGGCTCGATTACGACGAGCGCCTATTCCAGCGAAACTATCGCGACCCGGTGCTGGTGGCGTGTACGGACGGCGTGGGGAGCAAAGTGCTGCTCGCGATCCGGACCCGCCGCTACGACACCGTGGGCATCGACCTGGTGGCGATGAGCGTCAACGACCTGTTGTGTTGCGGGGCTGAGCCGCTGTTCTTTCTCGACTACATCGCGGTCGGTCGCCTCAAGCCCGACGTCGTGGCCCAGATCGTGTCCGGGGTGGCCGCCGGTTGCGAACAGGCCGGCTGTGCCCTGCTCGGGGGCGAGACGGCCGAGTTGCCCGACCTGTACCGCAAACGGCATTTCGACCTGGCGGGCTTCGCGGTCGGCGTGGTCGAGCGCCCCCGGATGATCTCACGCGACAAGGTTCGGCCCGGCGATTACCTGGTCGGCTTGCTCTCGAACGGACTCCACTCGAACGGCTATGCCCTGGCACGAAAGCTTCTGCTCCACGATGTCAAGCTGCCGTTGTTTGAGCCGTTGCGGGCACTCGGCGAACCCCTGGCCGACGCCCTGCTGCGACCCACGCGCATCTACGCGCGGCCCGTGCTCAACGTCCTGCGGCATTATCGACAGCGGCTGATGGTCACCGGTTTGGCGCATATCACCGGCGGCGGGCTGCCGGGCAACGTGCCCCGCATGTTTCCGGATGACTGCGACGCGGTTCTACGCCGCGGCTCGTGGCCGATTCCGCCCATCTTCGGCTTGCTGGAACGCCACGGCGTGGCCGAGGAGGAAATGTATCGGGTGTTTAACATGGGTATCGGCTACGTCTTGGCGGTGCGGCCGATGTCGGTCAGCGCCGTCGTGCGACGCTTGGAGCGGGCCGGCGAACAGGCCTTCGTGATCGGCCGCATCCGACGAGGCCGCGGCCGCCTGGAGATCGCGTAGATGAATCGCCAAGACAGCCACACTTCGTTATTCCGACTAGTCCGCAGGGCTGCTGTTCCGCGCCGGCCCAGGCTGTTCGCTCCCGTGCTCGGCTTCGTCCTACTGATCCTGAGCGGCTGCCATGCGCCCGGCCCAGTCCGCGAGCCGGTTCCGTTCGAGTCGGAACCCTGGAAATTCGGCCCGGCCCAGGGCCGTAAGCTTACCACGGAACACTATGCGATTTACACGACCATGCGTGACCAGATGCTGCTGGACGCGCTGCCGGACTTCGTCGAGGCGGCGTATGAAAACTATCGGCAGTTGCTGCCCCCGGCGCACGAGCCAACCCAGCGCATGAAGGTCTACCTGTTCGTCTCCCGCGGGCACTGGGTCGCCTTCACGCGCAAATACACCGGCTCGCGGGCCAAAGCGTTCCTGAGGGTGCGTAACGGGGGTTACTCCGAGCGCGGCGTCTCGGTCATCGAATACGTGGCCCACCAAATCACGTTTCCGATTTTCGCGCACGAGGGCTTTCATCAGTATCTCTATCATCATGTGAATACACGCATCCCCGCGTGGCTGAACGAGGGCCTCGCCGTGTGCTGCGAGGGGCAGCGCTGGGGGAACTACAAAGGCGAGTACGGCGTGAAGGAGTTCGACCCCTGGTACAATCCCAGCCGGCGCAACGTCCTGGCCCAGGCCTTGATCAGCAACCACCTGCATTCGCTCAGGAAGCTGCTGGAAACCCACCCCGGGGAGGTGATCGAGGGCAGCAGCAAGTCCATCAACACCTATTATGCCCAGGTCTGGGCGTTGATCCTCTTTCTGCGCGAGGGCGCGGACGGCAAGTACGCCGCCGACTTCGAGCGGATGCTGGACAAGCTGGACGAGGTGGAGCTCGAGCAATACGCCCGGGCGGCACACATCTGGTCGGAGCAGGAGACCTTCAACTTCGGCGAGGCCCTCTTCCGTAATTTCATCACCGAAGATCTCAAAACGTTCGAGCGAGAGTACTTTGCGTTCATGCGGGCGCGATTTCTTGGTCAGCGCTGATTATCCGCAGCAGGAGAAGACCCCATGTCTGAAACCCCTGAGTTTATCCAATTCAACGACTTCCTCAAGCTGGATCTGCGCGTCGGCACCGTGACCCAGGCCGAAGCGCACCCCAACGCCGACAAGCTCATCGTTCTCCAGGTCGATCTGGGCGCGGAGCAGCGGCAGCTCATCGCCGGGTTGCGCGGCTACTACGAGCCCGAGGCCCTGGTCGGCAAGCAGATCATCTTCGTCACCAACCTGGCGCCCCGTATGATGCGCGGCATGGAAAGCAAGGGTATGCTGCTCGCGGCGGTCACCGAAGATCAGTCCGAGGTCATCTTCCTGACCCCGGAACGTGCCATCGCCCCCGGCACACGGGTGTCGTAAAGGGTTAGCTTTCAGCGGTCAGCTTTCAGCGATCAGCTTTCAGCGGTCAGCAGGGGGCACCCACGCATATCCTGGCGGGCTATTCGTTACCTTGCAGCGTTACCGCGTAGGTTGTGACCAGCGTGTTGCCCTGGGCGCTGAAGGCGAAGGTCACCAGGTCGCCGCACTGCACGTTGATGTTTTCCTGGAGCACGACCTGTCGCCCGCTGCCGTCGGGGTTTTCGAGGTTTTGGCCGAAGATGCCGCCCTGCGTGCCGAACAGGCCCAACTCCCCGCACATTACGCTGAAGGAGGTTTCCGATTGTGGCAGCATGACCCCGAGGCTGCCCACGCCGAAGTTCGTGCGCTTGTTCTCCGGCACGAACAGGCCCTCGACGCCGCCCTCGGGGGAGCCGACGTAAATCTGAGGGTCCAGAGGTTTGCTGGTAGCGTTGACGATCTTGATCTTGATGGCCGACGCGCTCGACGTGCCATCATCCTCAGCGGGGACTACACGGAGCACACACCCGCCGGCGACCAGCAAGGCCGCCACGGCCACGATCGGCGGGATTGAACGCGGGGTCATCCTGACATGCATCTGGCTCTCCTTTGCTCGATTTCTACCCAACCAACAAACTCGCATCTTCGGGTATTATTAACGGGTCCCAGTGGCGCCACAAGCGCGGCGGAGCAAATCCCGGCCTAACCATCCGCCGCAAAAGTCCTGTAGCGTCCGGGCTCCGTCCCGGACGTCGTCGTGGAAGCGCGTTTTCCCGTGTTCTACGGCCGGGACCCAATGAATGGAGCAGTGTGATGGAGAAGGACGCGGTCGAAGCAACTTCGCTGTTGATTGAAAAAATCGGAACGCTCGCGGTCGTCCCGCCCGGCCCGCTCGCCGGCTCACAAATGCGGGATGTTACCCTGATACACGAGGCGGCCCTGCTGATTCGCGACGGACGCATCGCCTGGTTCGGCCCCGCCGCCGAGGCCCCGCTCGACGAGGGGACGCACGTCTTCTCCGCCGGCGGCGGGCTCGTCATCCCCGGGCTGATCGACCCGCACACCCACATCCCCTTCGCCGGCGACCGTAGCGCGGAATTCATTCGGCGTGTCGGCGGCGAATCCTACCTCTCTATCATGCAGGCCGGCGGCGGCATCCGCGTCACCACGCAGGCCGTCCGCGACGCCTCCGCTGACGACCTCGTCGTAAAAAACCTGCCCCGCCTACAGCGCATGCTCGAGCTCGGCGTGACACGGGTCGAGTGCAAGAGCGGCTACGGGCTGGCCCCCGAGCACGAGTTGAAGCAGCTTGAGGCCATTCGCGAACTCGATCGCCAGCAGCCGATCGACCTTGAGGCCACCTATCTCGGAGCCCACGCCCTGCCCGCCGAGTTCGAAGGCCGTCCCGACGAGTTCATCGACACGATCGGCAACGAGCAGCTCCTGGCGGAAATCACCCGCCGCGGGCTGGCCCGCTTCTGCGACGTGTTCTGTGACAAAGGCGCCTTCAGTGTCGAGCAGGCCCGGCGGATTCTGCAACGAGCGGCCGCCGCCGGTTTGCGACCTAAAATTCACGCGGACGAACTGGCTCAGATCGGCGCGACGCGGCTGGCCGGCGAGATGCGGGCCGTCTCCGCCGACCACCTCGAATGTATTGACGACGCCGGCATCGCCGCCTTGTTGGAGGCCGGCACGATCGCGGTCGTCCTGCCGGGCACATCGTTCTTCCTGGGCATCGCGCACTGCAACGCGCGGCGTCTGATCGAAGCCGGGCTGCCGGTCGCCCTGGCCACCGACTACAACCCCGGCTCGTGCATGATCGAATCGCTCCCGTTGATTATGAATATCGCCTGCTGTCAGTTGCGCCTGACCCCGCGCGAGGTGCTGACCGCCTGCACGGCGAACGCCGCCGCGGCCCTGGACATACAGCAGCGTGCCGGGGCAATCGAGGTGGGCTATGAGGCCGACCTGGTGGTGCTGGACGCCCCGACCCTCGACGCCTGGTTCTACGCTCCCGGCCGCCCGCGCGTCCGCGCCGTGTTCAAGGCCGGGCACCTCGTCTACCGCAAAGTGGAGCACGCCCGGTAGTACCGCCGGGGAGACATCCTTCTCTAAAAGTTAAAGTAAAGGTACCACGAAGAACACGAAGAACACGAAGAAACGAAGGTGAGAACGTGGGAACGAGGTCGCGTTATCGGGCGTTCACCCGGAGAAGTGACATTAGCTACCAATCAAGAAATTAGTTGAACACAGGTAAACACCCAGTGCATACGAGTGAAAAGGGGTTAGAGTTGTTGTACAGAGCCTTGATCAGTCACTTGCCCGACAAGGCCAGCTATCCAGGCAAGGCCCAGGGCGTGTCGTTGTGAAGATGTCGCGGAAAGCACGAAGAGAAGAGTCGTTCACACCGCCCTCTAGTGGTGAAGAAACCGTAGATCACCCCCTCGGACCGTACGGGATAGGGATAGACTGTCACATTTCACGAAAAAATGGTGCCATTCAGTATACACCTGTGCTTGAAAAGGACGATGGCGAGTTTTCCTTCTAGCTGATCGCTGAAAGCTGACCGCTGAAAGCTGGACCTTTTACTTTTCGGCCTTCACCCGTCGTTCGCGACGCGGTCGCCTGGTAATCCTCAATCACCTGGATCATTGAGCTGGGAATCCGCCAAGGGCTTTGACACCGCTCCGTAGCGTCGCTCACGACCGGCATAGTTCCGGATCGCCTCGTACAAGTGCTCCTCACGGAAATCCGGCCACAACACCGGCATCACGTACAACTCCGCATAGCTGATCTGCCACAGGAGGAAGTTGCTGATCCGCATCTCGCTCGCCGTGCGGACTACCAGATCCGGGTCCGGGATGCCGGCCGTGTAGAGCGCCCCCGTGATCGTAACCTCCTCGATCTCTTCCGGGCGCAACTCCCCACGCGCGACCCGCTCGGCCAGCAGCCGAACGGCGTCGACGATTTCCGTCCTCGATCCATAGTTGAGCGCCAGGCAGAGCGTTAGGCCCTGGTTGTCGCGGCTGAGTCGCTCGGTTGTATCCAGTTCACGGAGCACATTCTCCGGCAGGCCCTCCCGCCGACCAACATGCCGCACGCGGATGTCGTTGTCCATGATGGTCTGCCGCTCGGAGGCGAGGTACTCGGCATATAAAGCCATCAACCCTTCGACCTCGAGCCGCGGGCGTTTCCAGTTTTCCAGGCTGAAGCTGTATAACGTGAGATACCCAATTCCCAATTGGGCGCAGCGCTCGACCGTCTCGCGGACGGCGGCGGCGGCGTGACGATGACCCTCGATCCGCGGCAAATTGCGCTGCTGGGCCCAGCGACCGTTGCCGTCCATGATGACGGCGATGTGCCGCGGGAGCGCTTCACGCGGCAGCCCCAGGACAACCTTCGGATCGAGTGTCGGCATGGTGGGCATGCCTGGTGCTCCTTCAAACATCAATTGAGCAGTGGGTGGCCCATCGCTTAAAGGCCTGCCGATTTAATTGGAACGGTTTTTGCCCCAGATTTCAAATTGTGGAGCGTCAGTAGGGTGATAAAGTGATAAGGTGATAAGGTAACAAGGTCTAGTTTCTAGTTTCCAGTTTCTAGTTTCTAGATGTAGCGGCCGGGCCCCGTACCGGCCGTCCCACCGGCTGGAAGCCGGTGCCACACAACAATGTAGCGGCCGGGCCCCGTACCGGCCGTCCCACCGGCTGGAAGCCGGTGCCACACATGAAATGTAGCCACACAAGTATAGTAGCCGGAGGATGATGGTGCCGGTCGAGTGGCACGGAAACGACGTTCGTATTCATCCCGCGGGTGCGGTGAGGGGGGAGGCTGTGCCGCCCGGGTCGAAAAGTCTGACCAACCGCTACCTCGCTTGTGCCGCGCTGGCCGACGGGCACAGTGTGCTCCGCGGAGTGTCGCTATCCGACGACGCGCACGCCATGCTCGCCGGCTTGAGCCAACTCGGCGTCTGGTCGGAGGTGCGGGCGGACCGACGGGAGATCACGATAATCGGCTGTAAGGGACATCTGCCCGCTGACGAGGCCGAACTCGACGTGGGCCACGCCGGCACCGCCATGCGGTTTCTCGCCGGGCTGGCGTGTCTCGGATTTGGACAATATCGGCTGGATGGGTCGCCGCGGATGCGCGCCCGCCCGATCGGGGCCCTGGTCGAAGCCCTGCGAGCGCTGGGAGCACACATCGGCTACGACAACGTCCCGGGCTACCCGCCGCTGAACATCCTCGCCCGCGGGTTGGCCGGCGGCGAGGTGGCGTTCGACACGCCGCCGTCGAGCCAGTTCATCAGTGCCCTGTTGATGGCCGCCCCGTATGCGCGGCAGGACGTGATGATCCGCATCGACGGCCCGCTTGTGAGCCGGCCGTACGTTGACATGACCATCGACGTGATGCGTTCGATGGGGGTCGAGGTGGTGGCCTCGGAGGGCCGGCGTTTCATCGTCCCCGCCCAGCAACGCTATCAACCCGGGGAGTTCACGATCGAGCCGGACGCCAGCGCCGCCGGCTACCTCTGGACGGCGGGTGCCGTCACCGGCGGGCGAGTCCGCGTGCGGGGGCTTACGCGTAATAGCCGCCAAGGCGATACACGCTTCGTCGACGTGTTGGCACGGATGGGTTGCGTCGTGGACGAAGACGGCTCGTCCCTCGCGGTGGCGGCCCCCGCCGACGGACGCCTGACGGGCATTTCCATCGACCTCAATGATATGCCGGACACGGTGCAGACCCTCGCGGTGGCGGCCCTGTTCGCCGACGGGCCGACGGAGGTCCGTAACGTGGCGAATCTACGCGTCAAGGAGACCGACCGCCTGGCCGCGTTAGGGGCTGAGCTCGGCCGTCTCGGGGCGCGGGTCGCTCTGCGCGCCGACGGTCTGACTATCCATCCCCCCGCTCGGATCACCCCCGCCGAGATCCGCACCTACGACGATCACCGCATGGCGATGAGCTTCGCGCTGGCCGGCCTAGTGGTCGAGGGTATCGTGATCAAGGACGCCGGCTGCGTATCGAAGAGCTTTCCTGATTTCTTCGAGGTGCTGTCTGCGCTTGGTGGGGGAACGCGTAATACTACCGTTCTCTGAACCGCCAAGACGAAGCTGTCCGCCGCTACATTCTTGTGTGGCACCGGCTTCCAGCCGGTGATTCGGCCGGTACGGAGCCCGGCGGGTGCCCCATCCCGTTTCGTCGGCCCGAAGGGCAGGCGAACGGTGTGGGGGACTGACGATTAGCAGTCAGCTCTCAGCTCTCAGCTTTCAGCAGTCAGCTCTCAGCGGTCAGCTTTTAGCTGTCTATGGTCAAGTTGACTCGGGGGCCACGTCAAGTTGAGTCGTGTCGCGCCTCTCTGCCGAGAGGAATCGGCAAAATGCCGCGCATATTCCTGTCTGCTGCGCTGCGGTCGGCGTGTTGCAGCACTGCTACTGTGCTGCGCAATTGCAGCCATGCCGCGCAATTGCAGCCGTGCCGC
>JAGMDK010000214.1 GCA_023128695.1 Phycisphaerae bacterium | reverse complement strand
GTTGTCTTTTATGCCAGTACTGTAGCGACCGGACCCCGTACCGGCCGTCGTTAGTTGTCGGCGGCATGGTAGCTGAATTCGTGTCCTGCATCCACCGCTGGAAAATGTAGCGGCCGGGCCCCATACCGGCCGTCCCACCGGCTGGAAGCCGGTGCCACATACAGATGCGGTGCCGTATAGGTTTATACTTATAGTGAGGTGATCGTCCCATGCCCCTCGTAGAAGATCGCAGTATGTCGCAACTGGCTTTTCAGCTTGCCGGCGGGGACGCCGATCGGTTCCAGGTCGCCCGTTACCGCGGGACCGAGGGGCTGTGTCAGCTCTACCGCTTCGAACTCGAGCTGATCACGACCGACACCGCCGTCGCCTTCGACGAGATTGTCGGCAAGGCGGCCGTGCTGAGCATCAACACCGTCAACGGCGAGCGCTGGTTCCACGGCATCGTCAGCCGCTTTGAGCTGACCAACCAGACCGAGGGTCAGACGTATTTCCGGGCCGAGCTGGTGCCCGGCATCTGGCTGCTGACCCACCGTCACAATTCACGCATCTTCCAGAACAAGACCGTCAAGGACATCATCACCGACGTGTTGACGCAGGCGGGTTTTTCGTCCGATCGGTTCCAGTTTAATCTTTCGGGCACGCACCCGACCCGCGAGTACTGCGTTCAGTATCGCGAGACGGATTACAATTTCATCAGCCGGCTGATGGAGGAAGAGGGGATCTGGTGGCACTTCGAGCAGACCCAGGACTCGCACGTGCTGGCGATGGCCGATTCGACCGCTGCTTATACCCCCCTCGAAGGTGAAACGGCGTTGCCGTTCGTGCCGCCCTCGGGCATGAGCAACGAGGTCGAGCACGTGTTCCGCTTCCGCCTGGGGCAGGCCGTGCGGCCCGGCGCCGTGGTGCTCAACGACTTCAATTTCAAGAACCCCGCGCTCGATCTCAAAGCCATCGGCGACGGCGGCCGCGACCCGGGGCTGGAGTTCTTCGATTACCCCGGCGAATACACCGAGCAATCCGCCGGCACCAACCTGGCCGGCATGCGCGTGGAGGAATTCGAGGCCGGCCGCACCGTCGGCGTGGGGCAGAGCACCTCCTACCGGCTCGCTTCCGGCTACACCTTCGATCTGACGGAGCACCCGATCGAATCGCTGAACGGCTCGTATCTCATTACCGCCGTCACGCACCAGGGCAAGCAAGCCACGTTGCGGGCCTCGACCGGCGCGGACGGTCGCGGGAGCATCATCGACGGGCGCACGCAGCAATCTCTCCTGATGGCCCGGCAGGACGAGAACGAGACCATCCGCCAACTGGCCGAGGCGCTGCTCCAGATCGGGTCGCGCTTCAAGTCCGGCGACCAGTCCGCCAACCGTGCCCTGACGCATTGGATGTATCACGCCGGGCAGGTCTCGCGCGACCTGGCCAACGTGGCGGCGGCCGCGGGCAGCAGCCCGCTCGAAGCACTATCGCTACGCAACCTGATCGAGGACGTGGCTCAGAACAGCCTGATCGACTACGACGCGCCTGTTTATGAGAGCCGCTTCGAGTGCATTCCGTCGTCCCTCACGTTCCGCCCGCCGCGGGTCACGCCGTGGCCGATGATGCGCGGTGCTCAGACGGCCCGTGTGGTGGGGCCGTCGGGCGAGGAGATTCACACCGACGAATACGGCCGCGTGAAGGTGCAGTTCAACTGGGACCGGGAAGGCAAGTTCGACGACAAAGCTTCCTGTTGGATTCGCGTGGCCCAGGGGATGGCCGGCGGCGGCTACGGGCTGTTGTTCCTGCCGCGCGTCGGACAGGAGGTCATCGTAGATTTTCTGGAAGGCGATCCGGACCAGCCGATCATAACCGGTCGGGTCTATAACGCCGACCACATGCCGCCGTATACCCTGCCGGATGAGAAAACCAAAAGCGTGATCAAGACGCACAGCAGCAAAGGCGGCGGCGGCACGAACGAGATCTTGTTCGAGGACCTCAAGGACAGCGAGCAGATTCTCATCTACGCCCAGAAGGACCTGCACGTCCGCGTCAACAGCGACCGCGTCGAGAACGTCGGTCACGATCGCCACTTGACCGTTGAAGAGCAGAAGTTCGAGCTGATCAAGCAGAATAAGCACAGTGAAGTCAAGCTCGATCTCAACGAGAAGGTCGGTGGGAACATGTCGCTCGACGTTACCGGCGACGTGGGCGAGAAGTTCGGCGGCAACCACCAGGAAGACGCCAGCAACATCTACCTCAAGGGCGGCAGCAATGTGGTCGTCGAGGCCGGCACCGGGCTCACGCTGAAGTGCGGCGGCAACTTCGTCAAGATCGACTCTTCCGGCGTGACCATCCTCGGCACGATGGTCAAGATCAACAGCGGCGGCTCCGCCGGCAGTGGCAGTGCCGTCTCCCCCACGGCTCCCGAGGCCCCGACGGATGCCATCACGGCCACCCCCGGCCAGGACACGACCTACACCGGCGGCGAAGAGCTGCCGCCGGGCGAGGTCGAGCCGGAAGCGCCCGGGCTTGTCTGGGAGCCCGAGGAAGTCGAGGAGAAGATAACCAGTTGGATCGAGATCGAGCTGGTCGATGAGGATGGCCAGCCGGTACCGGGTGAGCGCTACGAGATCACCATGCCGGACGGCGAGACTATCAAGAAGGGCACCACCAGCAATAAAGGACAGGCGCACGTCAGCGTCCCGGAACCGGGCACCTGCCAGATTTCCTTCCCCGCCCTCGACGCCGAGGCCTGGGAGCGAGCCGGCGGCGGCGGTAGCGGCGGCGGCGCTGGCGGTGGTAGCGGCGCTGGCGGTAGCGGCGGCGCGGCCCAGTCCGGTGGTAGCGGAGGTAGTGGTCCCGCGGGCGGGGACGCGGCTCAAGCCCAGAGCAGTTCGTCCAGTGGAGGCGGCGACGCGGCTCGGTCCCAGGGTAGTTCGCAAAGCCCGGGCGACCCGGCAGACGAATGAATGAGAAGCAGCAACACAATACGAAGGGCCGCAGACTTCAGTCCGCGCGGGCTGAAGCCCGCGGCTCTTCGGGATACACCGCGCGGGCTGAAGCCCGCGGCTCTTCAGAAGATGCCTCATGGAGTGTCGATAGCGCCGTAGCGGAGTGAACACGATGCCAAACATACCCAGCATGCCAAGCATTCCCGGCGGCGGCACGCGAGCCCAGAAAGCCGCCCAACTCCGCGCCAAGATGGAGGCCAAGAAAAAAACCACCGAGCAGGAAGCCAAAGCTGCCAAGAGCGGGGCGGAGTGGCACGCGGTCAAGTCCGGCGAGACGCTGGAAAGCATCGCCACCCAATACGGCGTGTCCCCCGACGATATCTGGAACGACCCGCTCAACAAGCAGATTCGCACGCGGCGCGGCGACGACCCGGCCAAGCTGCAAGAGCAAGATGCTCTGTTCATCCGCAAGCCGCAAGCCCAGCCGGATGCCGAGCCCGTCGGCCAGGGAGACTACGTGGTCCGGGCCGGCGACTGCATGTCGTCGATCGCCAAGAAAACGGGGCACTTCTGGAAGAAGGTCTGGAACGATCCGAACAACTCCGAGTTGAAAGAGGTTCGCAAGGAGCCGAACGTCCTGCTACCCAAGGACCGCGTAACCATACCCGAGATCGAAACCAAGCAGGAGCCCGGCGAGACCGAGATGCGGCATCGCTTCGTGCGCCGTGGCGAGCCGGCCAAGCTGCGCATGCAGATCTGCATCGAGGATGAGCCGGTCGGCAACGCACGCTACAACCTGTACATCGACAGTCATGAGGAGGAGGGGACGACCGATGCCGACGGCTGGGTGGAGACGAAGATCCCCGGCAACGCCAAGCGTGGTCGTTTGGTGGTCGACGCCAAGCGTCAGGCGCTGGTGTTCCCCTTGAACCTGGGGGGTATCGATCCCGTGGAGTCGAACCAGGGCGTCCAACAGCGGCTGAGTAACCTCGGTTATTCCTGTGGCAGCCTGGATGGGAAGTTGGGGCCGAAGTCCAAGACCGCGCTCAAGAGGTTCCAGGTCGCCAACAGCCATCCGAACCCCAACGGCGAGCCGGACGAACAGACGCGCAATCTGCTCAAGGAAAAGCACGGCAGTTAGTACTATTTGACACGTGGAATGATGGAAGAAGCGGATGGGTGGCACGATGGGTGGCACGGCCGTGTCGGCCGTGAATACCTGCAACCTGTACACGGCTGACACAGCCGTGCCACCCATCTGCAACCTGTACACGGCTGACACAGCCGTGCCACCCATCTGCAACCTGTACACGGCTGACACAGCCGTGCCACCCATCATGCGATGCGTGACAGAGCACGAGAAGGGTACGACGATCATGAAGTTGTTAAAGGACCTTTCAGAGAGTGCCAAGAGCGCGTTCGGCGCGGTCGAGAACATCCTCGGCGAAACCAGTGATAAGTTGGATTCCGCCGTGTCCGCGTTCTCGCAGTCGGCCAACGGGGCGATGGCTCAGGCCCAGGACGCCTTTTCCGCCTTCGGCGAGCAGGTCGCTGAGCAGGCCGGTGGGCTGGCGGACCAAGCCGGCAGCGCGATGGGCGCGCTTGGCGAACAGGCCGGCGAGCTCGCGGACCAAGCCGGCGCCGCCGCCGGCAGCGCGATGGATGCGCTCAGCGACCCGGCCGACTCCTCGCCCGCAGGCATTGGCGGGGGCCTCGGATCGATAGTCGACGCGGCCGCGCAAAGCATCGATGACCTCGCCGCGCAGGCCGAGCAGGCCGTCAACAGCGCCGATTCCGATGTGGGGCAGGCCATCGACGATATCGCGAGCAATGCGAAGGACGCGATCGGTGACGCCGCCGCCGCCGTGGGAGACATGGGCGAACAGTTGGCCGAATGGGGTAGCAACGCGGTTGACCGGTTGGTGGCGGCCGCCAAGGGCGTGGTCAACAACGTAAAGACACAGATCAAGAACAAAATCAGCCTCGCCAAGTCCGTCATCGCCAACCAGTTCCAGTTGGCCCGCAGCCGGGCCGAGGCGGCCGTCGCGAACGTGGCCAACGTTCTCAAGGCGGTCTACGTGAACGCCGGCTGGTGGGGCTTCGGGGCCACCGATTTCGTCCTGGTATCAGGTTGCTACGTGGTGCAATGCTCCTGGCTGGGTGACGGCGAGCATCGTTGCGAGCTCAAACCCGGCGACGACGAGGAAGACAAGCGGGCGGCCGACGCGATCAAGAAATTCCTCGAGGACGGCAAGAGTAAGGGGGATGCCAACCCCACCATGATGGGCTTTGACGAGGCGCTCATTCCGCTGACGGACGAGATGATGGTCTTCATGGGCGATATGCACATCCATCTTTTCAGGGGCTCGCCGTTCGACTCCTTCACAACGGGCGTCGGCAGCGAGAAGAAGTCCCTGATCGGCGTTCTCAGGGATTTACTGGATCACGCCGAGGAGCAGGGTGTCACCGCGGAGAACATCATCCAGGTCGGCGATTGCTTCGAGGTGTGGGTAACGCAGATCCTGATGGATGTCCTGTGCGACCTATACGTGTTGGCGGCCGGCGTCACGCCGGCGGGGCTCGCCAAGCTATTGGGCCCCATCCTCGACAAGTGCAAGCTCATCAAGGACGTTTGGCGACCGCTGACCGACAATATCGACGCGGTCGGCAACCAGGAGGCGGCGATCCGCGCGGACTTCCTGAGCAAGGCCTCGCCGAAGGCGGTGGCGGATATCATCATCGGCACCGATTACGCCAAGACGCTGCCCAACGTGGCCGCGTTGACGAACCCCCTGGACTTCACGGACGCCAACGCGGTCGAAGAGGCCATCAAGGACGTGTATGAGGACGTATGGGACAAGTTCACTCGGGTTCCCGGAAACCACGACAACAACATGCCCAACGACTACCTCCAGCAGAAGTATGGTCGCAGCAGCGGCCTGCGCAGCAAGGACGAGGAGTACATCCCGCTCGAACGCGGCAAGAAGGACTGCATCGCCATCGAGCACGGCGAGGCCCGCGATCAAACCAACAGACGGGACGAGTACGACAAACCCAATCGGGGCTTCATGCTGACGCGCTACTTCACCATCAAGCAATGGAACGACGCGGTTAAAAGCGATTGGGGCGCCCAGCTGTGGGACAGTTCCAGTGGGCACGGTGCGATGGAAAGCGCCGGCGGCGGCGACGATCCGTCGCTGAAGGTCTTGCAGCAGTTTGCCCGGGCGCGGGCCTACGACCTGCGCACGCAGAACGCCACGAATCTACAGGGCAAGAAATATCGGCTGATCGTCCTGGGGCACTCGCATTTGACCGAGATCAGCCCCGATCGACTGTTCGATGAGGCGAAAGAGTTGGCCCTGGGCGGAGCCGTGAGGGCGACCGTGCCGGCCCTCACCGAAACCGTGGCCGATTACGTGGAAGGATTGCCGACCATCTAGCGGCCGAAATGTAGCGTCAGGCCTCCGTGCCTGACGAAATGTAGCGGCCGGGCCCCGCACCGGCCGTAAAACGCGGGAAGAGTGCCCGCGTGTAAGCATCACGGGAGTCGTATCCATGCCGAACGTTCCTGGAATGCCGAACATCCCCGGCGGCGGCGCGCGGCAGCAGAAGGCCGCCCAGCTCCGCGCCGAGACGGAAGCGAAGAAGAAATCGAGCGCTCAGCAAGCCACGGCTTCCAAGGCCGGCGCCGATTGGCGGCCGGTGAAAGACGGCGAAACGCTTGACGACATCGCCGCCGAGTATGGCGTGTCGTCCCAGGATATCTGGGACGACCCCCTGAACAAACAACTGCGTGACCGCCGCGGCGACCCGAGCAAGCTGGCACAGGGTGATTCGCTCTACGTTCGTAAACAGAAAAAGGAATACAGCGGCGGGCCGGTAGGGCAGGGCGACTATGTTGTCCAGGATGGCGACTGCATCTCGTCGATTGCCAAGGACACGGGACATTTCTGGGAGACCCTCTGGAACGAGCCGGCTAATAGTAAGCTGAAGGAAGTCCGGAAAGATCCAAACGTCCTGTTGCCCGGCGACCGGGTGACGATCCCCGAGATCACGACCAAGCAGGAACCCGGCGAGACCGAGATGCGGCATCGCTTCGTGCGTAAAGGCGAACCGGCCAAATTGCGCCTACGCCTGCTGGAGGGGCCGCTCGTAATCGACCAGGACGACGAAGACCAGCAGATACAACCCGACCAGCCGCGCGGCAACGTGCCTTACCGCCTGATCGCGGACGGGGAGCGGTTCGAGGGGACGGCGGACGCGGACGGCTGGCTGGAATGCTCAATTCCGGGCAACGCCCGCCAGGGCAGGTTGATTCTGAATCCTGACACCGACGAGGAGCAGGAATTCCGCGTGCAACTCGGCCGAGTGGGGCCGATTTCGGAACTGAGCGGCGTGCGGGAGCGTTTGCAGAACCTGGGATTCGAGTGCGAGACCGGCGACGAGGACGTCATGACGCCCGCGCTGGAGTCAGCCTTGCGAGCGTTTCAGAAGCAGAACCAGCTCCCGGATACCGGCGAGCCGGACGAGGCGACGCGCCAGAAGCTCGTGGAGGTTCATCGCAGTTGAGAATGACGCTCTAGCAACGATCCTCGGAGTAACACCGGCATGGCAAAGAAGATAACCATCACGTTGGACCGCGTGGAGTTCAACGAGCGCAGCCGCGAGCGTTTCAAGAAGCGGCTCATACGCTATCGAGGCTTATTCCAAGCGGAAGGCGGCTCTACTCATCGTCAGGTCGACCTGCGCCTGGTCCCGGAAGATGATCCCTGCGTGGTCGCTCTGGGGGCCACCGGCAACTGGTCCGTCACGCTGGATGTTGAAGGGAAAACCAGCGCCTCGGTCAGGTTTACGCTGCAATCGATCGGTCTGGATCGCGCTCTGCAGCCGGCCGGCGTGACCCTCCGTCTGACCGAGCCATACAAGGAAAAGCCGGAGTCGAAGGAAACGACCGCGGATTACACCCTGTACTGGAGCATGGTTCCGGACAAGACGCCCACCAAGCGAAAACCGCGGACCGTTATCCGCGGCAGTCGCCAGAACTTAAAGAGCAAGAAGGCGACCCCGGTCCTGGTCCCGCGGAAACCCAAGCTGCGAGCCGTGCTCTTCGCGCCGGCCACGTCCAAGGGCACGAGCATGTACAGCGCGACCAATAAGGCCGTGCGGGACGATCTCGGCTTGTCGGAAAACCTGCCGGTCGACGGACCGTACGAGCGGCTCGAGCACTTATTCAATGTCCTGTCCAAGGCCGACAAGAAGTTACGGGCCAGTCCCTACAAAGAGGAGGAGAAGCAGGCCGGGGAGGTGGTGCGTGTCTTCGTGGCCCCGGAGTGGTACTTCCGGCGGGACCGGCGCCCCTACACCCAGAACGAGATGATCACGGTGATCGAGGGCGTGAAGAAACGCAGTGCGACCAAAGCGTTCAAACGCTGGCTCATCATTCCGGGCAGCATCTATTGGGGCTTGCCCCTGGAATGGAAGACGGTTCAAACGGGCAAGCAGATGCGTAAGCGCGTCGCGCGGCACAGCAAGGACGTGAAGAACCTGGAGAAGAAGATCGCCCAGAAGGAGAACTCGATTCGCAAGCTCCAGGCCAAGGCCGTAAAAGAGAAGAAAACTCAGAAAGTGCGCACACTGGAAGGACGAATCACCAGTGAGCGCGGCGACAAGATCAAACTCGAAGCGGAGCTGCGCCGGCTCCAGGCCCAGAACCCCTACGGCGTGGGTGAGGTCACTGACGAGGAAATCAAACTGGAGATGAAGATCAAGCGGCTGGACGATGAGAGCCGGCGGATTTCGACAAAGGAGACGGACGAAAAGAGCCCCAAGAAGAAGAAGAAGCTCACTGCGCAACGGAGAAAGAAGGAGAAACAGAAAACAGACTTAGAAGAGAAGCTGAAGTTGCTCCAAAGCAAGGGCCGGTACAAGGGAGCGGTCCATTACAAGTGTTGGCGGGTGTTCAACACTGCCCCGATCATCTTCAACGGCCGGCTGATTCACATGTACAGCAAGCGTTTTGAAGCTGACATCGAAGACGGGAAGAAGAAGGGGGGCAGCGAGGTTTGGGGCATGTCGGACGAGGCGGTGCCCGAGCACGCGCGCGAGCAGGTGGCCGGTACCGGCGTCTTCCAGCACGCCGGCCTCAAGTTTGGCCTGGAAATATGCCGGGACCATACGAAAGGTCGGCTTATAAAACAGTCGCTGGTCAGCCGCGGAGTCGATGTCCACGTGGTGATCGCGAACGACGTGAACGCGTATAGGCACTTCTACGCGGCCCGTGGCAAGGGCTGCTTTTTCATGTGCGACGCCTCCGGCAACAAGCGCAGGGGGAAACGGATCAAGCGGGCCAAGTCGCTCGTCAAGTCCCGGCCGGACTATCAACGCTACTTCCAGAAAACGATCGAATTAGATAAGGCGCTCAAGGCCTTCGTGGACAACAAAGACAAAAAAAAGAAGAATCAGCTCTTGGCGACATTTAACAGGATAAAGAAGGAACGTAATGTGTTAATGACCCCGGTTACCACGGGCATGACCGAAGATGATCTGACCGATTCGTCCGTGGGCAACACGACGATCTACAAACTGACCGACTGGTGCTGAATGTTACCCCAGGCAGGCTATGATTGGAGTACTCAAGACTCGAAAGGATAGAGCATGCCAAAGGCAGCACGCACAACCGACATGACCAGCCACGGGGCGCCGCCGCTCGGTCCCGGACCGGGCAGCACGGACGTGTTGATCGGCTTTCTGCCGGCCTGGCGAGCGCTGCCGTCATCGGTGGGCGCTGCCGTGGACGAGATTTCGAACTCGATGGACTCGTTCATGACCACGCCCCAGATGACGCCGGCCAACGCGGCGTCCGATCTGGCCCAGAT